>NZ_VOZV01000024.1:0-51440 GCF_013419565.1 Acinetobacter sp. YH12072
AAAATCATTTGAATGATTTCTTCTTGGTCTACGTGCCATAAAATACTCCATATATTGATGTTTATAACATCATTTGAGGAGCAGAATATCACTTATAGGAGTTGTTCAAATTTACGGATCCATCTCTGTACGGAGTCGAGGCGATTTGTAGAATTTTACCTATCGCACCTTCAACCTATTACCGGACTTTAGATCTCTGTGAAAATCCAGAACATTGAGCGAAACGAGATCTACATGATGTGCATCATGCTGAACAAATTAAACGAATTTGGAAAGAAAGTTCGAGGCGGTATGGCGTTCGTAAAGTCTGGCAAAAACTGAAACGTGAAGGTTATATTATTGCACGCTGTACAGTTGCTCGATTGATGCAGAAGCTAGGTATACAAGGTGTTTGGCGTGGTAAGAATAAACAAACCACCCGTAGCCGAGATGATCAAAAAAGAGCAGATGATTTAGTGAAACGTAATTTTAGTGCTGATCATCAAAACCCTTGCGAAGCAATGCTTCTCAGGTGGGGGACTTCACGTATATTCAAACTCATTCAGGTTGGGTCTAAACCGCATTTATTATTGATGTGTTTTCATGTGCAATTGTTGGCTAGAAAGTATCGACACGTAAGAATACAGATATGGTGCTTGATGCACTGGCTAAAACGGTGAATGGCTGATACAAAACAGAGGTGATTGAATATTTAAATGCAGATTGGCAAGGTTTAGTAGATGTACAACTTATGACATTAAATTGGGTGGATTGGTTTAATAAAGAACGTGTACCTAGTGCGCTAGGTTATGTGCCACCTTTTGAGTTTGAAACAATGTTCGATGATAAGATTAACCTGTTAGGTCAGGTGGCTTAACTTAAATAAAAAAGTCTCCGACAAACCCGGTACGGTTCACCTGTAGGTGCACCAAATTATGAGATTTATAGTTTTTTCAGTATTTGGCTCGGCAGTTTCATTCTGGCATGTTTAACACCGCAGCAATATTTATGGAAAATTCAGCTTAAAATCCTGATTGGTACTGCTTTTATGCTGCCGCTGATCAATATTTATTATCTCATTTTCCATGATTATATTGATTCTTTTACGACTTACTGGCCATTTCTGCGAATCGATCTGATGCTGTGGAACTTGGCACTTCTCGCCCTATTGTTACACCAGAAAATTACCCCTATTCAGCAAAAGGCGGTCAATAAAATTCACGCCAAACTAAAAATTACGCAACAGGAATCATCAACATGATATGGATTGCAGTGATCGGTCTGCTTTGGCTGAGCTGTTTTGGTTTTTATGCGGTAAGTGCAAAGCAGATCCTAAAAACCCGAAAATCTCGGTACGCTTTTTTAGCGAATTTTCCTACGTACACTAAATTCACAGCAGGTATTTTCTTATTCGTCGCAATGGTTCTATTACGGACCCGGTTTAGCTACAGTATCAGCTTTGTGGCTCTATGGGTATTTCTAAGCCCTGTACTGTTTATTTTTATCTTAAAAATTAATAAAGCATTTTAGTATTTATTTAAAATCAGAAAGTAGCAAACAGCCTAGTGCGCTACTTACATGCCTTCTATTGAACCAATCTACCCAGTATCTGCTAAACCTTGCCAACCTACTTTTAAATATTTCAGATTCATTATTTTGGCTAGAATCAAAAATTTAAATTGGTAGGTATTTGGTAGGTAGGATTCTTTTTAACTTCATCCAATACTCATATTACGGTGAGGGTCACCGATAAAATAATCAATGAATGGTAGAAGGAATCACGCCATGGCTTTTAAAAATATTTCAGATCAAACTAACGGTTTTTATATTCCCTGTGTTTCACTTTTTGGTCCCGGCTGTGCTAAAGAAATCGGGATAAAAGCACAAAATTTAGGTGCCAAGAAAGCGCTGATTGTAACTGATGCGGGGCTGTTTAAATTTGGTGTTGCAGATGAGATTGCAAATTATTTGAAAGAGGCGGGTGTTGACAGTTATATTTTCCCAGGCGCGGAACCCAATCCAACTGATATTAACGTGCATCATGGAGTTACAGCTTATAATGAAAATGCCTGTGATTTTATTGTATCGTTAGGTGGGGGTTCATCACATGACTGTGCCAAAGGCATTGGCCTAGTCACTGCAGGTGGCGGACATATCCGTGATTATGAAGGGATTGATAAAAGTACCGTCCCGATGACACCACTGATTGCAATCAATACTACGGCAGGGACAGCTTCGGAGATGACACGTTTCTGTATTATTACCAATACCGATACCCATGTGAAAATGGCGATTGTAGATTGGCGTTGTACACCACTCATTGCGATTGATGACCCTAAACTTATGTTGGCCAAACCTGCAGGGCTGACTGCGGCAACAGGTATGGATGCCTTGACGCATGCAGTAGAAGCCTATGTGTCTACAGCAGCAAATCCAATCACTGATGCCTGTGCAGAAAAGGCGATTACCATGATCAGCGAATGGCTTAGCCCGGCAGTGGCGAATGGGGATAATCTGGAAGCACGGGATGCCATGAGCTATGCCCAATATCTTGCCGGAATGGCCTTTAACAACGCCTCTTTAGGATATGTGCATGCGATGGCACATCAGCTCGGAGGCTTCTACAACTTGCCGCATGGTGTTTGTAATGCAATTCTGCTCCCCCATGTTTGTGAATTTAACCTGATTGCTTGTCCTGAACGTTATGCCAAAATTGCGCAATTGATGGGGGTGAATACAGAAGGCTTAACCGTAACTGAAGCAGCTTATGAAGCGATTGGCGCCATTCGTCAGCTTTCGGCTTCAATTGGTATTCCATCTGGGCTGACGGAATTGAATGTAAAAGAAGCTGACTTGGCCATCATGGCGGAAAATGCACAAAAAGATGCCTGCATGCTGACCAATCCACGTAAGGCCAATCATGCTCAAGTGGTGGATATTTTTAAAGCGGCAATGTAATGCCTTCCTATAAGTCATCTCTCCAATCATCTGACTTACATTTTTAGCAGCCCCTGTTTCGCTTTCTAAGGAAGTATGCCAAGAGAAAGAACCCATTTTTCTGCTCTTGGCTGATCCTTCCCCCTTCTTGACATCCTCTCCCCCTTAAAAGAAGGAGATTCCTACTGCTAGACGCTTATGCCCAAGCGCAAGAATGTTCAATGCGGAATTTAAATCCCGCTGCCAGACTGTACCGCAACTCTGGCATGTCCATTCTCTTATTCCAAGATCAACCCTACCTTGCGGACTACTGCTTGATATTTGCTTGCAGCACGAGCAGATCTGGGTGGTATAGGCTTCATTGACTTCCTCAAACATTACCCCTGCGTTCTCGCATTTATACTTGAGCATTGTTTTAAGTTTTGAAAACCCTGTATCTAAAACCGATTTTGCCATTTTAGTTTTTACAAGCTTTTTAGCACTCAGGTCACCTACAACAATCAGTGCATTTTCCCTCACAAGTTGGGTACTGGCCTTGTGCAAATGGTCTTTACGACAGTTTGCAATTTTGGCGTGTAATGCACGAACACGCTTTTTATTTCTCGCTCGTTGAGCAATTCCTAATTTCTGCTCGTACTTGCGATTGGAAATGACTGTACCATCAGAACAGGTCGCAATATCTTTTAAGCCAAGATCAATACCAATCGCTTTCGTTACGGTTGGTTTGGCTTGCTTAGGTGAATCCACCACCAGGCAGACATACCAGCGACCACGACTATCCTCAACAAATGAGCCTGTTTTAATGCGGTATTGGCTTAATCCGTAGCTGTCCCATAGCTTGAATTGGTGCTTACCGTATTGAACAGATCCATCAGCAGATTTGATGGCTACCTTTTTAAAGGGTATCCAACCAAGAGAGCGCCTTGCTGATTTCTTGTTACTTACACGCCATTTTAGCTTTGCTTTTTTGAATTGCTTGCGTCTTGTTACTAATTCTTCTGTCACAGCCTGAATGGTTTGACTATGTAGGTTGCATTCTTTAGATGCGCCTTTTGTGTATTTCGCTACATCGTAAGCTGATAGAAATTCACCTTTTCTTTTTAAATGTTTAAACCCTAAATCATTGACATAATTCCAGACAAAGTTTACCTCAGATGCTAATTGGTCTAGCATCTTGCAATGTTTGTCTCTTATACGTAATTTAAGTGTTTTCATGGGCTTATATTAGCTCATGTTAAATTAAAGGTGTTGATTTTAAAAAAATCCAACGACATTTCATGTCGTGTCGCTTATCTCTCTGCCCTGAAGGACAGCACTTTACACTCCATTTGATAAAATTTTAAAATCGGATTCAGGCTAAATTGATAAGCTAACCCGCAGTAAGCAAAGATGATGCTCCATATTCCAGGATTTTGCTGTTTTAGCCTTCTACCGATCGATGCTCCGGCTTTTAAAGATTTTTATATTTTAACAGGGTTTGATGGACAGGATGGGTTTTGGGCATCAGCTCAATCAGGCGTTCTACCGCATCAATCGCTTCAGGGAAATGTGCCACATGTTTCAGCAACACATCGGTTTCATTTGCTTTGAAAATAGCATCACTTAAACGTGATTCCAGACAATCGCGCCAAGCACATAAAAATGGACTTTCTGTTTTGGCCAGAAATACACCGGTACACAACTTCAAGGCGGAATCAATATATCCAGCATCCAGAGATTGCTCTGTCAGTAAAAAGTCAGCCTCTACATGCGCCAGTAATCGATAAGGTCTAGAGCCAAGCATGCCACCCAATATATCGCGCAGCTGCGACATTTCTGCTTTTAGAGTACCGATACTGACTTTACGTTCACCATATAATGCCTGATGCAAGGTGTCCAGACTCAGACCCTGCGGGCATAAGGCTAGAATAGTCAGAATTTCAATCTGGCGAGGAGTAAGTACTAAAACTTTACCATTAAACAGTACTTGTGGCACTGTAAAAGCCCGGATAAATAAGCGCTGTTTTTGACATTCCTGCAAGGCAGACTGAATGATTGTGGCACAGCGCTCAGCAGCCAACAGTGCCAAACTATTATGCTTTTGCCAAGTGGTAGAAAGGTCAATGACACCTAAAACCTGTTTTGAATAGGGATCAATAATCGGAGCGGCGTAACAAACCCAATCATGAATCGAGGACATGTAATGTTCACTGGAAAAGACACAGCTAGATTGTTGAGTTTTTAAGGACAATGCCAGTGCATTAGTTCCGACTAGCTCTTCACGCCATTGCCCTCCTTCAATAAAGTGTACACTTTCTGCAGCACTTTGCATTTGTGGGCTAGAGGCTGCCCAAATGATGGTACTGCCGATATCTCCAACCGCCAGCACCATAGATGACTGTTCAGCAATATGTTTTAAATCCTGTGCACAATGGCGAAGTGCGTGGGCTAAAGTTGAAGAAGAGGCAGTCTTTTTTACATCTGTCAGCGGTGCTGCTAAACGACTCTTAGGGATTTCGGCCGAAGATGAACGTTGCCAAGAGCTGGCAATACTTTGTTCCAGTTGCTCTGCATGCAAGGGAGACAAACTGCTGCTTTGCCGAAACTGATCAGCATCGCGCCTTTTCTGCATCAAATCTTGTTTTGTCATCATTTCTTATTCTCACAACAATTCATGATTTACATCCGCTGTAATCGTTATTTTTTAGATGGATCGAAAAGAGTGTAAACCTGCTTCACTCCAACCTTTCTCCAACCTTATACCAGTTATGTTAATCAAATAGCGTACATAAGTACCTTATACCAAAGCTGTAGAAGCAGTTTGGTCACACGAAAATAAGCAAAGGAAATACATATGCGTTACGTCGATCCTAATCAACCTGATTCAAAAGTTCATTTTAAAGCACAATACGATAATTTCATTGGTGGCGAATGGGTCACTCCGGTCAAAGGTGAATACTTTGACAACATCTCTCCGGTAGATGGCAAAGTCTTTACCAAGGTTCCGCGTTCTTCTGTAGAAGACATTGAATTGGCCCTGGATGCAGCGCACAAAGCCAAAGAACAATGGAACAGAGCATCGCCGACCACCCGCTCCAATATTCTGTTGAAAATTGCCGACCGTCTGGAACAAAATCTGGAAATGTTGGCTGTAGCAGAAACCTGGGACAATGGAAAACCGATCCGTGAAACGCTGGCTGCCGATATTCCACTGGCCATTGACCATTTCCGTTATTTTGCCGGCTGTATCCGGGCTCAGGAAGGTGGCATTTCCGAAATTGATGAAGATACTATCGCCTACCATTTTCATGAACCGCTTGGTGTAGTCGGACAAATCATTCCCTGGAACTTCCCGATTCTGATGGCCGCCTGGAAACTCGCGCCAGCCTTGGCTGCAGGCAACTGTATTGTGCTGAAACCTGCAGAACAGACTCCGGTCAGTATTCTGGTGCTAGCTGAACTGATTCAGGACATTTTGCCGCCGGGCGTATTGAATATCGTCAATGGCTATGGGGTCGAAGTCGGCCGTCCACTGGCGACCAATCCACGCATTGCCAAGATTGCCTTTACCGGTTCAACCGCCGTGGGTCAGATGATCATGCAATATGCGACTGAAAATATTATTCCGGTGACTCTGGAACTTGGCGGTAAATCACCAAACTTGTTCTTTGCCGACATTATGGATCAGGAAGACGATTATCTGGACAAAGCTCTGGAAGGCTTTGCCATGTTTGCCCTGAACCAGGGTGAAATCTGTACCTGCCCTTCCCGGGCCTTGGTACAGGAAAGTATTGCCGATGAGTTTTTAGCGCGTGCAGTAGAACGGGTACAACGCATTAAAACCGGTCATCCACTGGATACTGATACTATGATTGGCGCGCAAGCTTCTCAGGAACAGCAGGACAAGATTCTGGGCTGTATTGCCACTGGCCGTGAAGAAGGTGCACAGATCCTGACTGGTGGTGAAGCACGTCAGGAAGTCGGTCAAGGTTTCTATATTGAACCGACCATCTTTAAAGGCACCAATGACATGAAGACCTTCCAGGAAGAAATCTTCGGGCCTGTACTGGCTGTGACCACCTTCAAAGACTTCGATGATGCGATCAAGATCGCCAATGATACGATTTATGGACTTGGTGCCGGTGTCTGGTCACGCTCAGCGCATACCTCTTACCGTGCAGGCCGTGCTATTCAAGCAGGTCGGGTCTGGACTAACTGTTATCACATCTACCCTGCCCATGCGGCTTTCGGTGGTTATAAAAAATCAGGGATTGGGCGTGAGAATCATAGAATGATGCTGGATCATTATCAGCAGACTAAAAACTTGCTAGTCAGCTATTCGACCAAACCAGCCGGGTTCTTTTAAGAAGTGAAATAAAAGCGAACTTCGGTTCGCTTTGAATGTATGCTAGCTAGCTTTCACAAAATATCAGCAACATCTTTTAAGGGGGAGAGGATGTCAAGTTGCGATTGCTAAGACCATACCATTATTAGAAAATTAAATTATTAAGCTTTTATTTTGCTTAGGCTATTTTTTAAACACATTAAGGTCAAGCCTGGAATAATGCTGACAAAGCAATACGGGCAGGTTTAATGGAATGGCAAGTAAAAACTTCCACTTTTAACCTCAGTTATTTATGAGAGAATTAGCGGCGCAATTATTCATGTATTTGTCGCTATTTTACTGATTTTCTCCGTAGCCTTCTTACAGACACAAAAAACCCAGCAGGTGTCGGGTCTTTTCATCATTCAATTCAGGAAGCGAGCAAATTGCGCAAGACATAGTGCAAGATCCCACCAGCCTTAAAGTATTGCACCTCATTCAAGGTATCAATACGACACAACACCTGAAAATGGCTATATGTACCATCGGTATGTTGCACTTCTACATCCAACATTTGATGCGGATGAATATCATCCGACAAGCCTAGAATTGATAGGGTTTCATGCCCGCTGAGGTTCAAGATCTGCCGGTTCTGACCCTCCACAAACTGTAATGGTAACACTCCCATACCGATCAGATTGGAACGGTGAATCCGCTCAAAACTTTCAGCAATCACTGCTTTTATCCCTAACAGGTTGGTACCTTTGGCCGCCCAGTCACGTGAGGAACCGGTGCCATATTCTTTCCCGGCAATAATCAGAAGTGGGGTTTGTTCTGCCTGATAGCGCATTGCCACATCATAAATCGAGAGTTTTTCTGCACTTGGAATATGCAGGGTATTGCCACCCTCCTCGCCACCCAGCATTTCGTTTTTGATACGGATATTAGCAAAGGTACCTCGCATCATCACTTCATGATTACCACGACGGGAGCCATAAGAGTTAAAGTCTTTTACATCAACCCCCTGTTGCTGCAAATATCTTCCGGCCGGACTATCTTGTTTGATATTGCCCGCCGGGGAAATATGGTCCGTCGTGACGGAATCACCTAGTACCGCCAAAATCCTTGCCTGGCTGATCGGCTGAATTGGTTGCACCGGCTGATCAATTTCTGCAAAAAAGGGAGGATGCCGGATATAGGTGGATTGTTCATCCCAAGCATAAGTTTGACTTTGGGGAATCTGGATTGCTTTCCACTTGGCATCTCCTTCAAAAACTTCTGCATATTCTTTATGGAACATCTCGGTATTCACATTCTGCAGTGCGGCATCGATTTCTCCCTGTGTCGGCCAGATATCTTTTAAATAAACCGCCTGGCCATCAAAACCCTCACCTATCGGCTCAGTCGTGAGATCAGTTCGAATATTCCCGACCAGACCATAGGCAACCACCAAAGGTGGTGAGGCGAGCCAATTGGTTTTCACCAGAGGATGCACCCGTCCTTCAAAATTACGGTTGCCGGAGAGTACTGAGGCTACATTCAAATCAAAACATTGCACAGCTTCTTCAATCACTTCAGGTAAAGGCCCCGAATTACCAATACAGGTGGTACAACCATAACCCACCAGGTTATAACCCAGTTGATTCAAATAAGGCATCAACCCTGCAGCGTCAAGATAATCACTGACCACTTTGGAACCTGGAGCCAGTGAACTTTTCACCCAGGGTTTTCGCCGCAAACCTTTTTCGATTGCTTTTTTGGCCAATAGCCCTGCTGCCAACATGACACTGGGATTCGAGGTATTAGTACAAGAGGTAATGGCTGAAATCACCACATCACCATGCTGCAACGGATATTTTTTACCCTCAATCATACAAAAAACATTTTCATGGGGCAGGTTGGCCTGTTTAGCTTCAACCGCCGTACCTCCCCCTCCTTCATTTTCCAGACGATCTTTTTCTTCCTTGACCGGTTTTAAGGTCAGATCCATGAAGGCATGAAAGGTTTGTGGCACTTGTGACAAGAGTACACGATCCTGCGGGCGCTTCGGACCTGCCAGACTGGCTTCTACCGTCGACATATCTAAAGCCAGCATGTCGGTAAAGACGGGCTCATCTCCCGGATTGCGCCATAATCCTTGCAACTTGCTATAGGCCTCTACCAAGGCAATTCTTTCCGGCTGACGTCCGGTTAAACGTAAATAGGAAAGCGTCACCTCATCAACAGGGAAAAAGCCACAGGTAGCGCCATATTCGGGTGCCATATTCGCAATCGTGGCACGATCCGCCAGGGGTAAATCTGCTAGGCCATCGCCATAAAATTCGACAAATTTTCCAACTACGCCTTTTTGGCGCAGCATCTGGGTAATGGTCAGCACCAGATCAGTTGCTGTAATCCCTTCTTTGAGTTTACCGGTAAGCTTAAAGCCGATTACTTCTGGAATCAGCATGGAGATCGGTTGACCCAACATGGCCGCTTCCGCCTCAATACCGCCTACGCCCCAACCTAACACGCCTAAGCCATTGATCATGGTGGTATGTGAATCAGTACCGACCAAGGTATCAGGATAGGCAAAGCGCTGCCCATCAATCTCATTGCTCCATACCACTTGTGCCAGATATTCCAGATTGACCTGATGGCAAATCCCGGTTCCTGGCGGCACCACGCGAAACTGATTGAGCGCCGCCTGCCCCCAGCGCAGAAACTGGTAGCGCTCACCGTTGCGTTGCATCTCAATGGCGACATTCTGCTCAAAAGCTTGCGGGCTGGCAAAGTAATCGACCATCACCGAGTGATCAATAATCAAATCCACGGGTGACAGCGGATTAATTTTTTCCGGATCACCGCCGGCTTTGGCCACCGCTGTACGCATCGCAGCAAGATCAACCACTGCGGGAACACCGGTAAAATCCTGCATCAGTACCCGTGCCGGACGATACTGGATTTCCTGTTCTGAAGTTCGTTTATTTAACCAGCCTGCCAAGGCATAAATATGCTCGGTTTTCACCGTGAGTTGATCTTCGAAACGTAGTAAATTTTCCAGCAAGACTTTTAAGGACTTGGGAAGCCGGGACAGGTCACCTAATTGCACTTGCAATTTGGACAGGTTGAAAATCTGATAGTGTTCTGAACCGACGGTTAATGTTTCTAAGGTATTAAAACTATTGATATCACTATACTTGGCCATCTAGCTTCCCTCCGGCTTGAGCTGTTATTTTTATGATCACAGTCAACTACTTCTTTACTTACTGTATGCTAACTGAGCGGTGGGTTTGTTATTATTTATTATAGGATTGCGCTAGCCAGTTAAATGCAGGGCTGCCAGGGCATTTTTCCAGAGAATTGCCGACAGTTCAAATCTGGCATCAACAACGTTTCTGCCCATCCCCTAAGGACATAAGCTAAATTGACCAGCGTATTACTTTGTTCAGTGTCATCAACGTCGAAGTTTCTCTAATTCTTCGATTAAATCCAACATCATAGCTACAGCAGTAAAACTTGCATCAAAATCACGCTGTAAACGATACGCTTTTTGTGCACGTGCCACATCATCCACTAAAAAATATAAATCTGATGCATTTACACGATTCGGCAAAATATCGTATTCAATCAGTTGCAGAATCCATTCAGGACTTTGACCACAAAGTTGAGCAAAACTATTTAAATCATAATATTGTTGCTCATCTATAACTTCTACCTGTTGGATATCTTCTAAGACCACCTCATAATATTTAACTGTCGTCATAATTTTACTCCTTATGATGATCTCGGCTTAAAGTTTGGAAATGCTGCTGCAAATGCTTCATAAGCTTGTTGTTCTTGTTCGGTTTGCGCAGTTGGTTGCACAATATCGAGGATGAGAAATAAATGCCCTGCATCTTTAGCAGGAATCCCCTGATTTTTTAAACGTAATTGTTGACCTGTTTTGGCATTTTTTGGAATTTGAATATTGAGTTGTTTACCATTGGGTAAGCTTGCCGTAATCGATTGTCCAAGTGCTGCTTCCCATGGACTAATCTTCAGATGATGATAGACATCCGAGTTTTCAACATAAGTTGAATCTGTAGCTTTATATTGAATTTCAATATACAGATCGCCATTCTCACCCCCATGAATACCCGGTTGTCCCTGGCCGGTTAAACGAATTTTTTGCCCTGCTTTCATGCCTTTTGGAATTTTAATTTTTAAGACTTTACGCTGTACTTCTGCTTGCCCGTACGCATTGATAGTTGGAATCTGTAAAGTGACATTTTGCGTTGCGCCATGGAATGCAACATCCAAATCTACTTCTAGAGTCGCGTGTTGATCATCACCTCTATAGGATGCTCGCCCCTGATAACGCTGTTCATTGAAACCACCAAAACCACCACCAAAGCGACCAAACAAGTCTTCAAACCCTGAAAAATCCTGTCCGCCCATATTTGAATAATATTGATGAGCATCCCTACCCTGGCTATTCTGTGGATGGTCTAATTCAAAATCATATTCTGCTTTTTTTTCATCATTACTTAACACATCGTAGGCAATGTTTAACTCTTGCATACGCTCTTCTGCATCAGCTTCTTTACTAATATCAGGATGATATTTTCTGGCAAGTTTACGATAAGCTTTTTTAATTTGCTCAACAGTTGCATCTCGAGATACACCTAATATTTCATAATAATTCTTGGTCATCTCTGCCCTATTGGTGGTTTATGTTTTATTCATTATTCATTTTTTTTATAGATAAAAAAACCTTTTAAAGATTTTTGTTGTTATAAATTATTTCTTTTACGAAAATAATAATTATTTAAAAATCATAGCATAACCTTGGTTTTTGTGAAGAAAACTACTAATTCAGAATTACGCATTCACCTCCTTTTCCTGGCTCAACTAAAAAGTGTAGCAACTTGCTACACTTTTTCACTTTTCTGGATCAGCTCTTTTAACAGGCTTTCTAGCTGGGACAGACTTGTTTCATCAATATGGGAAATATTGAGCGAGACCTTAAGCTGCTTCTGGTTAAGTTTGATATTTCCTGCAATCTTACCATCGTATTCGATTTTTCTTACGACTGAGGTGGTCGTCAGTTTTTCCGGGTCCTGACTTAATAATTTTTCTGCATAAGCTGTCACTTTGGTCTGCTCAAGCTTTTTGTCTTTTACTTTCTCCCAGCCTTGAAGCAAGGCAGCTTCCGCCGCAGATAGTTCCTGTATATGATCCGACAAAAATTTTTTAAATGCTGTTGCCGCAGTACGACCCAGTAAGCCAGGATTGAGCTCAAGATCATTTAAAATAACTTGTGGCAACTTTTCATAGGCCAGATATTTGTACATATCTTCGCGGTTCAATCCCAGAGAATTGGCCAAACGCTGCTTGTTTTTCTTTAATTTTTCATCCAATGCGCTCAGGCCAACAAAAACTTCATAATCTGTCAGATCTTGGCGTTTTAGATTTTCCGCCAAAGTTAATAATGAAGCTTCTTCATTATTGGCATCCACAATGATCGCTTCAATCACCGATTTACCCAGTAACTGATGTGCACGCAAGCGTCGCTCGCCTGCAATGAGCTCATATTTCAAGTTATCCAGTTTACGGACAGTAATCGGCTGCAAAAGACCGACTTCTTCAATAGAATCAGCCAGTTCTTTTAATTCCGATTCCTTGAATATTTTGCGCGGCTGGTTTGGACTTCGGCTAATGTCCTCAATTGGAACATTACGCCTAAACTCCTTTAGCTCTTTAATATTATCTTTTTGTGCCTGTTGGTGTTTCTCAGTATTCAGTTTCAATTTCTGAGCTAAAAGCTCTTTGGTGCTTGCCATAACGACCTCAATTTATACTTTAGCTACAATTTCAGTGGCTAGGCTTTCAAAGGCCTTACGTACTTTTGAATTTTTTTCTACTTTGAGTAAGGGTTGCTGCAAAATTGCTGCCTGATTGACCTTAGTACTTTGAGGGATCGTAGTTTCTAAAATTTTACCAACCTGTTTTAATGCCTCATCCCGAATCAGTTTACATACATTTTGGCGCTCATCATGCTTAATCAGCAAGGCGCCTAAGAGCGCCAAGTCTGGATTAATACGCTTGATCTTTTCCAGATGATTTAAAAGATCTGTAACCCCGTACAAGCCATATTGTGATCCAGATTCGATCGGGATAATGACATGGGTTGAAGATGCCAGTGCATTACTGGTTAAAAGTTTCAAGCTTGGTGGGCAGTCAATCAGTATGAAGTCATAAAGGTCTTTTAAGAGTTCTAGCTTGATATTAAGTTCTTCAGAAGGACGTGGTGCTTCTTCTTTCAGCTGGTCTTCTGTTTTTCCTAAATTTAATGATCCGTAAATTAATGATACTTTTTCGAAGTTCGTTTCTTCTTGTAATGCATCAGCTAATAATGAAATATCACCGACCAATAATTCTGCTGTGGTGACAGAAATTTCACTTGGATGCTGAATCCCAATATGTAAACTTGCGTTTGCCTGAGGATCTAAATCAATCACTAGAACTTTATTGCCCAAGTTGGCAAGTTCTGAGGCTAGGTGTACAACAGTCGTTGTTTTGCCACATCCGCCTTTATGGTTAGCAACAGTAATAATTTTTGCAGACATGCGTGTCAGATGCTTCCGTATTTGAATGTCTAGTAATATAAATAACTTTCGTTCATCTTACTATAGTTTTTAAATTTATAAATCCTGTTTGTTCAGATGTAAAACAGCTTAAAAAATAAATCTTTAACTAAGCTAGCTTAATTAATAATTAGAATAATTAGTTATTTAGCTAATTAATAATTAGGAGCATATTTTTGCTATATAAAACAAATGCTTGTGGTTTTAAAAGTGGAAGGTTTGTCACCGTAAAGTGGAAGGTTTGTCACTGTAAGGTGGAAGGTTTGTCACCGTAAAGTGGAAGGTTTGTCACCGTAAAGTGGAAGGTTTGTCACCGTAAAGTGGAAGGTTTGTCACTATGGTGGAAGGTTTGTCACTGCTATTTTTTAAAATGCTATTTTTATTTAAAAATAATTTATAAAACAAATATTTAAGATGTTGATAAAGTCTCATAACTAAGCTTTAAAGGTGGAGAGGTTGTCACTGTATATTCTTGACCTGTGGATAATCTGTTTTTATTGGATATTTCCTGATGATTATATGTGCAGTTATACCTTTAAAATCTAACTGAAAGGTGGAAGCCTTGTCACATCAGGGTTTCTATCTGACTTAACCTACCTGAATCTGGATGAAAAAAAGTAAAAATAGGCATTCTGGACTGTAATCTTGCGGCTAAAGGTGGAAGATCTGTCACTATAGAGTGGAAATATTATATTTAATTCCACTTTAAAAACAAAAAAACGGCTAAAAGGCTTTTTTCTGATGACAAACCTTCCACTTTTAGAATCTCGTGGTGAAAGTCTTGAAAGTTTTTCCACTTTTGTATATAAAAACTAAGTCAAATTATAAATATCACGGTTATGACAGAATCTGAACCATTGCAAGAAGAATCGAATTATATTCCTTACTGTATAGGCAACATTCGCCATAATGGTGTTGTCAGTACCAGTAACCGTTTAATTCGCCCAATCGAGTTATCAGCCAATGAATATAAGGCGCTTCTATATGCAATGGCAGTTGCGAATTATAGTGAGAAAAATAGGATAAATGGTGAAATCACCGAACAAACCTATATTTATTTGTATAAGGATGATCTAGCAGATTTACTAGGATTGAATAAACGCAATTCAATTAATGTTGCAATAGACCGGATCTATAAAGAACTTTCATCTCGGGTAGCTCATTTTATTATTGAGGAGCCTGCTGATGATAAGAAGAGAAAAACGAAAAAAGTGCATTCTGTTGTTCCCATCATCCGTGAATTAAGATGGGAAGATGACTCTAAAAATGCAATTCAGATCCGTTTTACCAGTGAAGTATTACCGTATTTTACTCAACTAGCTGGGGGAAATTTTACTACCTATCAGCTAAAACATCTTTTCGCCCTTGATTCTGTTGCCAGTATGAGTCTTTATACGTATTTCATTAAAAACGAATTCAAGTATGCCAACCAGAAGAGTTATGAAGTTCCATTACTTTTAGAAAATTTGAAAGCACTGATTGATATTAATGAAACAAAATATGATCGTTGGGTAGATTTCAGGCGCTATGTATTAGACAAAATAGTGGCAGAAATTAACGAAAATACAGATCTACAATTAGAGTATGAAACTGTTAAGAAAGGCCGTCCAATTGTGGGTGTGAATTTTAAACTGCATCATCGGATTGCTGATAAAGCACCGGATGAAATGGCAGTAATTGAAAAAATCTATCTTGATGTTCCATTTGAAGACAATGCATTCGTAAAAGAGTTAGGTGCTAAATTCGATATGAATGTACGTTCCTGGTATATTTTTAATAATGATGAAAATTATCAGCAGTTCAAGAAGTGGTTTAAAAAAGTAGGGTGTCTCACTGACTCTCAAGCAAATATTGTCATTAATGACACTTTATTCCAAATGGATTTTGCTGAAATTGGTATAGGGCTGAATGACTTTAAACGAAACATGAAGCATAAACTTAAAAATAATCCGGAATTCGTTCAAAGTATTCGTGAAAGACTGAATGATATTTTTGGTAAAGACCTTATTTAGAAAAAAGTGTAGCAACTTGCTACACTTTTGGAGATATATGTTCTTAAAAAATACAAGTGGTAAGGACTATAGAAGAAAAACGGCTCTATTGCATATAGGCTTTAGAGATAGATCCTTCCTAAGTTAGGTGTTTAGTCCCAGATTTTAATGGTGCAATATTCTCAGATAAATGGAAGGAAGCACTATGGGACAAGTTCTACACAGCAGCGCCACAACGACACAGACAGTGCGTCGAGCAATACAAAATAGTCAAGAGAGCTTAAGAACGCTAGCCAAGCGTTACGGCATCAATCAAAAGACCGTCGCAAAATGGAAGAAACGTACTTCTGAACCGTATCGGGTTTGTCGGAGACTTTTTTATTTAAGTTAGGCCACCTGACCTAACGGGTTAATCTTATCATAGTACATTGCTTCAAACTCAAAAGGCGATACATAACCCAGTGCACTGTGTACACGCTTTTTATTGAACCAATCTACCCAGTTTAGTGTCGCAAGTTGTACATCTGCTAAACCTTGTCAATCTGCTTTTAAATATTCAATCACCTCTGTTTTGTATAAGCCATTCACCGTTTCAGCCAGAGCATTATCGTATGAATCACCAGTCGTACCGAATGATGCTCGTAAATTTGCAGCTTCTAAACGATTGGTATAGCGAATAGAAAGATATTGAACACCTCTATCGGAATGATGAATCACATTCTTTGGCATGCCTCGATCGTGCAATGCTTGCTCTAATGCATCGAGCACTATATCTGTATTCATCCGTGTAGATACTTTCCATCCAACAATTGCTCGTGAGAACACATCAATAATAAAGGCGGTATAGACCCAGCCTGAATGAGTTTGAATATAGGTAAAGTCAGCAACCCACAAGTGATTAGGCTGATCAGCTCTAAAATTACGTTTCACTAAATCATCTGCTCTTTTTTGATCATCTCGGCTACGGGTGGTTTGTTTATTCTTACCACGCCAAACACCTTGTATACCTAGCTTCTGCATCAATCGAGCAACTGTACAACGTGCAATAACATAACCTTCACGTTTCAATTGTTGCCAGACCTTACGCATACCATATCGACCTGAACTTTCCTTCCAAATTCGTTGAATTTGTTCAGCATGATGCTCATCATGTAGATCTCGTTTCGCTCGATGTTCTGGATTGTCAGCGAGATCTAAAGTTCGGTAATAGGTTGAAGCTGCGATCGGTAAAATCCTACAAATCGCATCAACACCATATCGATCTTTATTGTTATGGATGAAATCCACCATTATTTGTGTGGGCGGTCGAGCTCCGCCTGGGCGAAAAAAGCGGCTGCTTTACGTAGAATTTCATTGGCACGCTTTAATTCTTTAATTTCACGTTCCATTTGCTTCATTTTTTCTTGATCAGATATCTGTTGTACTTTAATAGGATTTTGCTGATCTAAATGCTTTTGATGCCAGGCACGAAGTGTTTCAGGAGTACAACCAATCTTAGGCGCAATTGCTGTGATTGCAGCCCAAGTAGAAGGATAATCTTTTTCAGATTCAATCAATAATTGAACCGCTCTTTCTCTAATTTCGGGGGTATATTTTAATTTTGTCATCGGGATAGTCTCTCAGAATATTGACTCTCCGACAAACCCGGTACGGTTCAATGGGTGGTGGTCCCTAAACGTGCAGCAACTTCAGCTACACTATGACCTTTCTCAGTAACTTGCTTTACTGCTTCAATTTTGAATTCTTCAGGGGTATATTTGGGTTCTTTCATCGGAACACTACAATTTATACCAGAATGACAACCTCGATAACTAAGAGCATGATCACCAATAAACTGACGCTTGCAGTTTTTGCATTGATAGTTTTGCTTGTCATATATTTTGAGGCCATTTTTCTTTACACCGTCACTTAGACAGGTTGGACATTTGATTTCTAGTGTTATTTGCATCTCACTATCTTATCAAAAGCCAACCTGTTTTTTTCAGCATACTTTTTGAAACACCACCGAAGATGATTAGGTTGTTATCTTGCTGAATACCGTTGGAAAACGAGCTGATAGCATAGTTTATGACGAAGCGAAAAAGCGAATTAAAGACTAAAATGAGAGGTATAAGCTCGCATTTTTGCATTCATATAATCACCACTATGTTGAATGTAGCTAAATTCCTTAATACGACAGAACCAAACTATACAAGCAGATGAACCAGAAAAGGACCTACCAAAACCATAAAAATACCAGCAAGTACCATTGTTAAGCTGGCAATCACCCCTTCTTCTTTATCACGACTATAGGCTTTAGTCGTTCCAAATCCATGTGCTGCGTTGCCCAAAGATGCACCCATGACAAAATGAGATTTTAACGGTAAGGCGCCTAGCACAATATCACCAATGATCATACCTATAACACCAGTAATCATGGTAAACAAAATAACCAGTTCGACAGAGCCACCTATATGACTGCTCAACTCCATTGCAAAAGGTGTCGAAATGGAACGCGCCATTAAGCTGTAGGTTGTTGACTGATCAAAATTAAACAGCTTAGCCAAATAAAATGAACTGATCATTCCTGCTAGCATCCCCATCACCACGCCCATACTGATAGAAAGTAGATGTGTTTTGATTATTTCACGGTATTCATAAATTGGAATGGCAAAGGCGACTGTTGCAGGGCCTAACATCCAGACAATCCATTGGTTATCTTGCATATACGTATCATAGGATATATTCAAAGATAAGATTAAAATAATCAGAAGGATAGGGGGTAGTATCGCTGGTGATAAAATCAGATAAGGATATTTTTGATGGATTTTTTTTACGACAGTATAAAAAAGTAAAGTTGAAATCAGACAAACAATGGCGATTAAAGTCATGATTATTTTCCATCCTGATCTATATTACGCAGAGATTGGGAGCGATTATTCTTGATTTTATTTTCAAACTGAAAGCCAAGATGTACACTATATGCTGTAACCACCATGACACAAATGGTGCCCAGAATAACAGCAAAGACTAATTGCCAGCCTTCTGTTAAAAAAAGATGTTTATATTTAATTAGTCCAAC
This sequence comes from Acinetobacter sp. YH12072, assembly GCF_013419565.1. Lineage (NCBI taxonomy): Bacteria > Pseudomonadati > Pseudomonadota > Gammaproteobacteria > Moraxellales > Moraxellaceae > Acinetobacter > Acinetobacter sp. YH12072. The sequence goes on from NZ_VOZV01000024.1 coordinate 18,880, forward strand.
AAAACAGGGAATAAAGAATAAAACCAACTCACCTAAAATAAAATCGGAGCCACTCTTGATCCATTCGAGTTTAAAAAATCCAGTCAATAAACCTGTTAAAACAATAAAAAGCCCGATCACTGCACCAGATACTGGAAGTTTAAATAAGGATTGAAGTATGCTGCCAATCCACCAGAAAGCAAGTAATAAACTGATTTGCAAAATGATTTTACTGATATATTTAAATCGGGTCGGATGTTCGATTTGTACAGGCATTGATATCACAGCTTGATTTTGAAGATAATGTAAATTTTATATGCTGTACATATGCGAAATCATGAATAATTTTATAAATATTATTCTATATTGGAATAATTTATGGATCTAAAATCACTTAAAATTTTTGTTGAAACTGTTAATAGCCAGAGTTTTAGTTTAGCTGCAGTACGCTTGTTTATGACGCAACCGACTTTAAGCAAGATCATTAAAAGCTTAGAAGAAGAGTTGGGAACAGCACTATTTAAAAAAGGTGAAGCAGGAAGAAAACGTGAAGTCGTACTGACTTATACAGGTGAACTGATTTATCAGCATGCATTAAACATACTGTCAGAACATGAAAAAATTTATAACACGATTGAGCAAGTTAAGTTACTTAAAAAGGGTAAACTGACTTTAGGTTTACCACCATTAGGTTCTGTCTTATTTAGTTCACTTATTGCCTTATTTCATAAGCAACATCCGGATATACAGCTTAGTTTTTTAGAGGTAGGCTCAAATAGTATTGAGGAAGCAATTGCAGATAAACGTATTGATGTTGGTATTTTACTTGGTAATATTCGACCGACTTTTGCGTCAATCCCAGTTGTTGATTCAACAATGTGCTTACTATCCATAAAAGATTCACAGTGGAGAAATAGGAAAACTGTCAATTTGATTGAATTAAAAGAAGAATCCTTTCTATTATTTTCTGATACCTTTACTTTGAATAGTATGATTATTAAAGCAGCAAATACAGTAGGTTTTGAACCTAAAGTTGTTTGTAAAAGCAGTCAATGGGACTTTATTGCAAAAATGGTTGAATCAAATATGGGAATCGCATTACTTCCTCAAATATATTGCCAGCAATTAGATCAGGAAAAATTCAACACTGCCGTATTGGAAAATCCAGGTTTAAATTGGACTTTAAGTATGGCCTGGAATACGACTATAGCAATGAGTCCTGCAACTAGAGCATGGCTAAATATTGTAAAAGATCATAAACAGAAAATTCACTTTTAGTTCAATGCTTTTACAACCAGTTTTTGATTTAGTATAAAAACAAAGTTAGTAAATAAATCATATAAATCAAATATTTTTTTATTAAATATAAAATCTATTTGAATTAATTTTGTTAATTTTGGGATTGTGTTATTCTATTATTGTAACGCTAAAAATAATTTACCTGTGCAGAAAAAAATGATGACACCATTGCTCATTGATGCATTAACAATATCTGAAGGTAGGTTTGAAAAACCATGCCCAGTTTTAGTTTTGAAAATGATGTTACTCAATGAGGAAATGAGCAGTGAGTCTTCAAAAAAAATTAAAAATCAAGCCTTACTACTGCTCGCGATATATCGTAAGTTACTGCTTGCTGTCGATAGGGATTTATTGAATGTAGAAACTCTAAAGAACAGTGTGAAAAGAAGACACTGGGCTAAAGTGGATAAAGCACAGAATAAGATGGTGGTTGCAAAGCAACTTCGACTAAAGCATTTAGATCTAGAAGAAATGATTTTATTTTTAAATACACAGCATTTTTTAAAACAGCTGCCGATTTTCTTTGTTCAAAAATTGGTTGATTGGGCACCACCGGTGGTGAGTGGTAATTTTTTAATCGAAAATGTTTTAGCAGGCTATATCGCCCAAAAGATTTTGCCATTAGAAAAAATTAAAGTAAAAGAGCTTGGAAAATCTGTGCAACCATATTTTCATTTAGCTGACTTTTTTGTATTTTTACCTCAATTGGAGGAACTTTATCAAAAACATCAGCAGCAAATTGTTTGTGCGGCACCAACTGCAGAAGTTGCTTTAGCTTTAACAGACTGGAAGAAGGCATGGGTCTATCGTATTCGGAGTAGTTCATGAATGAGTATTTGGTGCAGCTCCTAGAATGTATTAATCAGAATGAAAATATAGAAAAAGAACAACTGATCCAAGCATTATTTTTGTTGCGTGCACACTATAGCTTAGCTGGCATTGTTGTCATTTGTCAGCGAATCTTCACATTGATTGGGGATGATGAATTATCAGAATTTCGTGATGAGCTTAATACGTTAAAGATCATTAGTACATTAAAGGAATCTCCAGAACATTCACATTTTTTCTCAGGAACAATAGATAGAAATAGACATACACCCACGCCATTACGTCCATACACTGGAGACAGCGGAATTTGTGACTTGCTCTTGATTCAAGCAGGCCGAATTGAGAGTAATGAGCGTTTTGATAATTTAATCATTTGGTTTTTAGAGCAAATATTTCACTATCAACAAAAGGTACATACTTTAACGCTCTATAGTGATTATTTAAATGGTGATGGACGCATAAAGCTGAAAGATCAAAAAGGCTCTCGTGTCTATAACGCCTTTTTAGCGATTAGGCTGTTGGGTGATCCAAGTTATAAGGATATTTTAGAACAAGTCGAAAAATTACTGACCAATAAAGAATTGGAAGAATTTATTAATCTAATGTCCGCTGTTTGTAAAGATAAGCCATTAGTTGAAAAATTACTGACCAATAATGAACCGGAACAATTGATTAATCTAATGTCCGCTGTCTATAAAAATAAGCGCTTAGTCGAAAAATTACTGATCAATAACGAACCAAAACAATTGATTAATCTAATGTCCGCTGTTTGTAAAGATAAGCGATTACAGGAAGTTTTTTATGCATTAAAGCTGTTTTTATCACAAATTTGGCGAAATGATTCACTAAAAAATAAGAAAAAACGTCGAGAGTTTTTACACCGTATAGGGGTAAAGCATCAAAAACTGATCTTGCAACGATACGGCTCATTAAGTATTGCCATCCAACCTTTGGAGGATATGGATGAAATACATCGTGGTCTGGTCACTGATGTATTTGGGTATGATGATATTGAAGAAGATGAAACACCATTGGAGCCGTTATTTACATTTTTTTTGGCAGAACAATCCGATTTAATTCGAGGTTTTTATGCCTCTAAGTCTGTTTCTCAGCATCTTGAAGCTGCAAATGTTGGTTTGGTTTGGACCAAATGGAAATTGTCATTAAATTCGATCCAAGAAGTATTTAGATTATGTCGACCATGTGAGGCTGATACTAGCTTAATTCTACGCGCAAAATTAGCTTTAATATTGAGTTTACTTACAGGACGTTCGGTGAGTGAGTTAACAGCGCCGTATTTTAGTCAAAATACTGATCAGAACAATATTGCTGATCAGTATGATCAACACACTGATCAGCATAATATTACTATTCTGTATGATCATACTTTATCTGCATATGTATTGAGTGTTTTCGCAGGTACACCAACACTCAAAATAAAGCCAGAAGAATCTAAATTTCATGTGCCATGGACCAAGAGACTACATTTAGTTTTACCAAATGAGCTCAATAATTTGATTACTCAAGTAAAAAATCTTGCGATTAAAACCCGTCAACTCGCAGTTGAGCGCGAAGTGAAAACACTTATTAATAGTGTGCCTAAAGAATTAGAAATAAGCCTCAAAAGTATTAAAGATGTTCTTCCGCAGTTGTTATATCAGCATAGCCAAGGTGATTTAGCTGTCGTTAAAGCAGTGACGAATGCATCAGGTCTGAATTATGATAACTTGATTCATTATGCATCTTTTGATCAAAAGAAACTTGAACAGTTATGGGCGGATTGTTTAAGAACGATAAAAATTGATATTCCTGAATATATACACTCTTCTAGTGAACGTGTGGGTAGCCCGACAGGGATCAAGATTGCTGAAATACAAAATGAAATTACACGCATAAAAACAACGATAAATCAGGCTGCCGAACAGAAAGATTGGCAGATGCTCTTTGATAACTTAACGTTGTATACAGAATTATGGATGAATCTTGCCACTGCAGGAAGAGGGATTAAGCAACCATTTTCAAAGTGGATCAGTCAGCAAAGTTGGGCATTGATTCAAGATAAACATCGTCCAGATGAATCAACCGATCGCTATGTGCCATTGACGGGAGCGTTGATCAGACAGATTCAAATTTTACGTGCTTTGATGAGAATGCTAGGACATCAAGTTGAACCACGTGTTGATTTATCATCTTATGCTGTGCAACTTTGTGATCCTCTTCAGATTGAAGGATTAGTCAGAAATTGGGCACGGAAGCTGGTTCGCTCTGATGATAATCAGTTATCTGGACGGTTCAAGGATGCTGGACTTGGGCACTGGGTGCGCGGTCGTTATCCATGGGATATGTTATCAGTATTTCCTGTATCAACATTTAAACAACAGTGGCTTGATGTACAAGAAAACTTGCAAAAACAATTAGGTTTCGAATGTCTTGAAGGTTTTGATTTTTTTAAAATCAAGCATATTCCAACATTTGTTTTAACCCAAGAGACTAAAACAGCTCAAGTAGAGACGAAGCCGAGAATACAATATTCAGAAAATGATGTAAAAGAATGGCTGAAAAACTCTGAGTATGAGCCCTATTGTCAGTTGATTTTTGAAGGAAATCCTGAGCCTCAAGTATCTTTAGAGCTTGGACATGTATTGGCTTCTAATTTAGCTAAAAATTCAAAGATTGATTTGCCACAAGCGATCAAGGCATATTGTGCTTATATTCGTGATAAAACTAAAATTCCTTTATTCGTTCAGCTTCCTCAACAAGCGAATCGCACATGGCTGACATCTGAAAATAATTTTAGTATCTGGTGTTATATTGAACAGAACTTACTTGCTCTTATTCAGAGAGATTTAGAACATTTACCTGAATATCAAAATTGTGATATTGAAATAGGACGTTTGCTGGTTGTACTGTCCCTGTATTCGCAACTGTGCCGAGTAAGCCATTTACAAGCGATGTTGGAGTTTATTGCTTCTGATCAACATATAGTCGCTATGGGGAATAGTCGGCTCGTTGAGCTGACAGTGAATAATGATCGATCTGTGACGAAGATACGCCGGACAGTACTGTTAAGTCCTTATGTCTCGACATTAATTTTAGTAGACCGACAGTATTTACAGCCCCGATTAAATGAGATTTTAGGAAAGTCAAGAAATCAACAAAGAACAGCTTGGCAAAAGTGTTTTAATAGATATTTAAAGCAAATCGGGTTTAAGTCAACTCTATCGTTAGCTCAATGGTTGAAAGCTTTACAGCAAAATGTGATGCTCAATAGCACTCCGTTGATTGCAGGTTATATATCAGGCCAAGTTCTGACTGAAGATCTTTCCATAAATGAATTATTACGCTTATCTGGATATGAAAAATTAACCATAGGTTTAGATCGTACTGAGCCAGAAATTGAAATAGACATAGACGATGAGCAATTACATTTGTCTGATATTTTGGCGATAGTTCAGCAGCTAAAAGATGAGTCTAGATCAAGCATTTGGCTTAAACAGCTCGCCAATATTAAAACGAATCACGACTCAGTCAATTTATTAACGAACTTTGTGCAATGGTTGATTCGACGCTGTGAAGCAGAAGAGTTAAGTCAACAGAATCGAAATATGATTCACCTACATTTGGCCATCGTCAGTGCAGGTATATTGGGGTTTTCAGAAGATTTAACAAAAGATAGCCAGATTGATGAAGATGTATTTCAAAAATGGATGGAGTTGACGCAAGAGCATTTTCCACACCGCAAGCATCTCGCTGCGTGGAATCGCTTTAGAGATTTTTTAATTCAGTTAAATGATAATCGTATAAAGTTACACAAGCGTACAGCGCATCAAGCAAGTGCTAAAGTTTTTTCAAAAAATGAAGTGCAGCAGATCGTTCAAATATTACAATCTGTAGAATCTGGGGTGAATGATGCTGCTTTACGTCTAGAGATTCAGCGTCATTTTCGTTTATCTGCAGCGATGGGTGTACGCCGTTCAGAGACACTTCATTTACGGCCCTTAGATATTGATGAGGATATGCTCCGAATTCGTCCTTATGGTGAGCATCAGTTAAAAACACTTGGATCAGAACGTGTTGTTCCGATGAATTTATTAAGTCAGACGATTCAAAATGGATTAAATGATATTTATAAGAATAAAAAATATTCGATATTAATGTCTGATGAGAATAGTGAGCATAGGCCTTTTTTTGCTCAAATATCTCAAATATTAAAGAAAGTCACTGGAGATGTTGATCTCAGCTTACATCATTTAAGACATACGTTTGCAAGTACATATACTTTAAAGTGTTTGCAAACAGTGGTGGATTTTAAAGCGCTCACGATAGAATTGCCATGGCTACAAAATTGGATGCCATCGAATGAGCAATTTAATACGCTAGTAGGCAATGAAGGACAGGTTGGGCAAGGGATTAAGGCGATTAGTCGAGTGCTTGGACATTTACATGAATCGACAACATTAAAGCATTATGTTCATATCTTATTTCTGGCTACTTATGCCTATAGCATGCAACAACAGCAACCCAATTTACATACTGCATTTTTTAAGCGAGTCATGAGTCGGAGTAATTTATTCAGGCATTTCCAAGCGATTCATCAACAGAATGGTAATCTAAAATATGAGTTGAGAGACACCATCGAAAAATATGTACTCAAAAAAAGACAAAGTCAGAGGTGGGTCATCTATGCTCAAAAAAGAGGGAATTCGACTGGAAAAGTAATTAAACACGAATTATTTCAAAAGTTTGAAGATATTGAGCGGTATCTTATTTCTGGGCAGGGGCAGCCACGATTAGATATTGAGTCCTGGAAGAAAGCTTTAATTATGATGGCAAACATTCCGTCAGGTAAACGTGGTTCAAATATAGGAAGACATCCATTATCGACACAAGGAAAGTTAGCACGTTTGCCTGAATTACTCAGTGCTGTAGATTTTAATTCTGCACAAGAGATTTTAGAGCGATTTGATTATTTAGAACAAAACCAATCAGAAACTTATAATTGGTTAATAAAAAAATGGTTGTATGAAAGTAATGTAACAAAAGTATTGATGCATTTTACGGCAGAGGATGAACCTATGCTTTCAATCCTTACAGAACATCAGTTTTTTCCGATAGTGATGAAACATAATAAATATGATTATTTTAGAATTATGTCTCAACAAGCGTCATTAAGCGCCGTGCGATGGGTACTAGCATGGTTGAGTGTACGATATTTGGTGATTAGAGATCATATCAGAATTTAAGTAAATATGACTTACGCACGCTTTATTACATAAAGTTTTGAAAGACAGCGCTACCCTAATTGAGCTAAATTCAAGTGACAATTTGGGTATAAGTGCAGCCAAATTCTGTGAATTTGTTCAAGACAGCTACGTGTGCATAAATATCATTTACCTGACTACATCATACCTTGCATTTAATATGCTGCTAGAAGCCGTTTGACATACTCCCACCACTTTCACGATGTTCAAGTGGGGGATTCTAAAAGCAAAAGCTCTTAGGTGACTTCCTCACGGATTTCACTTGCTTTCTGCTTCACAGGGCGATCTTTACCGCATCTTCCCTCGACAGACAAAACGGTGTGTCCCACCGCTAAAATGTTGCGAGAAGCATTAATATCTGCATTCTCGCTAAAGCCACACTCGACACAACTAAAGTTTGCCTGAGTGAGCCTATTTTCTTTTGCAACGTGACCACATGAACTACAAGTCTGACTTGTATATTTAGGGTCAACTTTAACGAGTAAACCACCTCGCCATTGCTGTTTGTACACCAACATATTAACAAGCATTGACCAACCTTGATCCAGGATTGATTTATTTAAGCCGGACTTGGCTTTAACATTCTTTCCTTTTTTCTCGATTGAGCCTTTCGCTGACTTCGACATATTGGCTACTTTTAAGTCCTCAACTACGATCATTGCGTGGTTTTTGCTGAGCGTTGTGGTGACTTTGTGCAAGTAGTCATGCCGAATATTGGCAATATGATGGTGTAATGTATTGATCTTGAGATTCAGCTTTTTCCAATTTTGACTGAACTTGTTTTTCTTTCTCAGCTTGCGCTGAAGCCTAGCCAACTTTACTTGATTGGCCTTGAAACTATTGATCGGGTCGAATACTTGACCACTAGACGTTGTAATTAACTTTTTAATACCTAAATCAATGCCAATGGCTGATTTCGATGGATGGACTGGTGCTTCTACCGTATTTTCAGCACCAAATGACACATACCATTTCCCGACATGCTTGGAGATTGTGACGTTCTTAATCTCACCCACAATATTTTGTAATTTTCTGAATTTCACAACGCCAATGTCATTAGGTAACTTAACTTGGTTGCCTTTAACCCAACAGTATCTATTGAATTGAACAATACGAATGGAATCACAGCCATTAGATTTCTTTTTGAATCGTGGCATGAGTGGTCTAAGTTGGACTTCACGACCATCAGGCAATTTAAAGAATCTTGGTTTTTTGGCTTTAAATGGTTTTTGCTTTAACTTGGCTTGTTCTTTCGGGTCAAAGAACTTCCCCCAGGCATCACCAAGATCACGCACTTTTTGTTGAAGTGAAACGCCATTTGAACTATTTTCTAGAAAAGCATACTCAGGTTTTTTTCGTAATTCAGGAATTTTATTGACTAAATTAACTTTGTTGATTCGCTCATTATTAGCAAGCATCTCGAACGATACAGCTAAAATTTGATTCCAAACAAAACGTGCAGAGCCAAGCAACTTGTTTAAAACAAGCTCCTGCTCTGCATTAGGCTCAAGCCTAAATTTATACGCTTTGTTGATTTTCATAAATGAGTATGTATGTGTTAATATAATCAAATGCTATCATTAAACGAACAATCAAACAATGACTGAAATCTATAAAAACCGCCATTCAGCCTTTAACTTACACGTACACTTAGTATTTATTACAAAGTATAGAAAGAAAATTCTAAATGATCTACATCATAAGTATTTTAGTGAGTGTGTAGCCGAAATATGCAAAGATTTTGATGCAGAGCTAAAAGAATGTAATGGTGAGGCTGACCATGTTCACATGCTTATTCAGTACCCACCAACTGTTCAGCTTAGTAAGTTGGTGAATAATTTAAAATCGGTAACAAGCAGAAGAATGCGGAATGAATTTTTAGATTTACGTGGTAGTTATGCAAAACCTGTTTTATGGTCACGATCTTATTTTGCAGGGTCGTGCGGTGGTGCGCCCTTAGATATTATTAAGAAATACATTCAAAACCAACAAGGTTAAAATCTGTGAAATTCACCTCCACCCTGACTGTCGGGTGGAGTCCTCTTTCACTTAAAGATAGCATCCTTCCTTGTGCAAATAGCCTAAGCATATATCGTTCAACCTAAGGGGCCTAGGAATCAGCGACTTTGATTTGTTCTTTGCTTTCAATTTGATCCATATGTTATCGATTTATATTTTTTTATTTAAAAATGAATAAAAAATTCTAATTCGGTTTGACCAAAGAAAAAGATACCCATATGATAATTACATTACAGCAAAATCTGTAATCGGGCGTGGAAACCCGCATCTCAACGTGCTAAAGAGTCACTTTTAGTGGCTCTTTTGTGTCTGCATGGCAATGCTTTATGGCAGGCCAAGTAGGGCAGTCTATGACTGGCCGTTTCGTTGAGCGGTATTTCCACCCCTATTTGGTTTGCCACCATCTCGTGGAAAAGATGTTGGCAAATTTCACATTGATCAACGAGATTACAATATGAAAAATATCATTTTAAAAGTACCCATTTCTCTTAGGTTTCTTTTGTTAGCGCTGACTGAATATTGACGGTCATTTAATTCATCGCTTTAACCAAATCGAACTATATACACTTTCAAATTTCGTACTTGAGCGAAAGTAGGACAGTGTTGTCTGGAGAAAATAAAAATGGGTCCAACACGATTATTGACCAATATTATTCAGCGTAAAGTTATGTTGCCAGAAGAAATGTCACCTTCAATGCAGCGTGACAATTTTGAAGTAGCACTGACTGATTTTGAAAAACATTCCATCATCAAATGTTTATTTAAAGCGGATAACCAGCGTTCTACGGAATGTTGGAATGTGCAAGAAATTGCAAACTTTATTGAGGATTGCACAGAAGATCAAAACATCAATTTATGCATTTTGTATTGGAAAGATATACACGGCAATATTTACATTATTGATGGGGCACATCGTCTTTCCTGTATTTATGCATGGATCAATAGATATTTTGCGGATGAGCAAGTCCCTCAAGCACCTAATTTCAATGATCAACAAAAACAAGATATTCGTTACCTCCGCAATTATTTAGGAGATCTTGCTGATTTTCAAAAAATTTGTACTGATGCCGAATTCGCAGAAAAAAAATCGAAATTAGGCGATATTAAAATCAGTTTCCGGCAGGTACTGGGGACTCCAGAAGATGCGCGACGGGTATTTCAATCGATTAACTCAGATACTAAACGTCTAGATAAATATGAGGAATATCATCTAAGAAGTCGCGGGAGTGACGCCTATTATGCGATCTATGCCTGTTGTTATATCAATGACAATAAATCTAACTTGGAAGAGCTCCAATATACACGTTTAAATGAGCTGATTGAGTTAGGGGAGAGGATCCATCAGCTCCTTTTTTCGACCATTTTATTAGACAATGAAATGAGTCATGGCAAAAAAATTGGCTTGGTCAATGAGTTGATGAATATCATTGCTGGTGATCAGATTCATAATATTATGAGTCTGAATCAGGGGGAACGCGTTGAAAACCTGATGTCGCATCTGTTGACCATTCTTTGCAGAATAGCGACGCCTGTAAAAAATACTGGGGTTCCGAGTTTGGGCTTTCATCCATACTTATATTTTTATAAGGACCAGCGTTTTCAGATTACTTCTTTTCTTGCATGGTTTTCAATTGTGTATGAAATTCATGAAAGCCTCATGCAGATTCATCATCGAACGATTAGTTTCAAAGACTTCACCCGGGTACGCCGTAGTATTGAGTTCTTGATTGCTAATTTCCCCGTGGCGACCACTGAAACGGTCGGCAAGTTCGGCAGTGGTATCAAGGGCTATGATCGGCTACAAATTGTCTATAAAGCCTTTATTTGCTTAAGCTTGGAAATGGAAGTTGATTTTGATGATGAGGAATGCCTGAATACCTTTATTCTGTCCATGTCTAAGGCCTTCAAGTACATAAACTTTAACGAGTTTTATGTCGAAAGATTTTTGGGTGGTTATGATGATGCAGTCGTCAAGCATGTGGTGGGATATGTGGAGTCGATTAGTCCAATTTCTCGGTCAAAGCCCAAGGCCTTTTCGGCATTAACCAAGAGTCTGCTTAAGCACAATTTTCTGGTGGGTAATCATAACTTTTGCCTCATTTGTGATGGATTGATCTATCTTGATTCTACTGAATCGGATCATCGGATTGCCAAAGCCGTAGGTGGGCAAGGTGTTCTAGAGAATGGTCTGCTGGTTCATCCCATCTGTAATAGAATGAAATCAGATCTGAGTCTGGAAGAGATTAGAGCGGATTTGTTTGGTGAATTACTGTATTAATCAACAGAGCGATGAGCTCATTTTTGCAGATGTATCAATGATTAATCACATGATTTAACTTTTGATACATTCAGCCAATGTGGTTATTTTTAATTCAGTCCAGAATCACAACCAGAAACTAGCAGTAGTTTCTGAATGACCGTCAAGGTCCTTAGTTTCGCCCATAGATTCCCTCTGTGGGCTTTTTTTTGATCAAAAATTGTATAGATGCTCTAAAATAAACCTTTTAGCATTTCATAAGCAATTAGGATTAAGGCTGAGACCATCAGCACAACAAAAATGAGTTCCACTCTAGTTAACATATTAATTCCTTTTACTTTTCACTTAATTTATATAGCAGTTAAGTCGCAGCATCAATGACATAACATGACATGGAAAATAATTAAAAAGACAGAATTTGGATTTTTATCAGATCTACTGTTTGCATGCTTCAACAGTAGCTTTGAATGTTTCACTTAAACTTTAAACTTTTTTTAAAATTGAATATTTTTACATCTAGGTTCTAAACTTTGATAGAATTAATTAAAACTTTAGATTTCAAGTGTAAACAATGAGAAGCGCTAATATTCGACGTGATGGCTACTTAAAATTTCTGAATACATGGCAAAACCGTGATGTCATTAAAGTGCTTTCGGGTGTACGTCGCTCTGGAAAATCTACCTTGCTGGCGATGTTTCAACAAGACCTAAAAGCACAGGGGGTACAAGCCGAAAACATCATTGTCATCAACTTTGAATTTATGGAATTTGAAGAACTCACCGATTACCGTAAACTACATGATTATGTATTGTCAAAAGTTGATGAAAGCAAGAAAAACTATGTTTTTTTAGATGAAATACAACATGTTACCAATTTTGAAAAAGTAGTCGACTCTTTATATGTTCGGGATTATATCGATTTATATATTACAGGTTCAAATGCATTCTTTCTGAGTGGAGAACTTGCGACTTTACTCACAGGACGCTATATCGAGCAACATGTTTTACCCTTGTCATTCCAAGAGTTTAAACAGTGGCATATTGGAAATAATCCGATCATCCAACAATTATCCAATCGTGATTTGTATGCTATGTACACGCGAAGTAGTTTCCCCTATACGCTTGCCATGACCAGCCAGCAGGAAACCTATGATTACTTGCAAGCAGTCTATGCCAGTGTAATGTTTAAAGATGTTATTCCCCGTTTAAATACTGCCGATATTAACTCTCTCGAGCGTGTCGCAAGATATTTGGCAAGCGTGACAGGCTCACCCATTTCCATCAATAAAATTAAAAATACCTTTGTTTCAAGCGGGGTTAAAATCTCATTTGAAACAGTGAAGCGCTATATTCGGGGCTTACAGGACAGTTTGCTATTTTATAGCGCCGCACAATTTAAAGTACGTGGGCGTGAGTTATTACAATCCTCTGAAAAATACTATTTAGTTGATGTCGGATTGCGCCGCATTATGTTGCCTGATGCTAATGCTGATCAAGGTCATATTTTAGAAAATGTGATTTATCTTGAGCTTGTCAGACGAGGCTATACGGTCTATGTAGGGCGGGTTGATGAATATGAAATTGATTTTGTTGCTGTCGATACTTTACAGAATTTAACTTATTATCAGGTGGCATTAGAAACTCTCAATGAGGAGACACTAAGCCGAGAGTTACGTCCATTACAGAAAATTTCTGATTCATATCCCAAGTATTTACTTACCTTAGACACGATAGGGACTGAAGCGAATTATAATGGTATTGTAAAAATGAGTGCTCTCGATTGGTTGCTATCTGAAAATAAGTAAAGTTGAGGGTAGACATGGATACTCTTATTTATTAATTAAAACTCAAAGACTTTTCAGCATCATTCAAGAATGTATTCAAGCATAATTTCTGCTCCAATTGTGATGGATCGATTTACCTCGACTCGATTGAGTCAGACTATCATGATTGAGCCAGAGTCGCTTACTGAAAGTAGCGAGAATTGCGCTGGAGTTTCTGAAGGATATTAATTCCTTAGTTTGCCCATTCATCCATCTGGGCATTTTTTTTTGATTAAAATACAATGTTGTTTTTGCTAAAAAATGACGGCACCCACAATAAAACACAATATTCCAAAAATAATCCAAGGCCAGATCTTTGCCTTCGGTTGTTCTAAATTCTGAGGATTATATTCCGTGTGTTCTAGCGATGTCGGTTGTGGAACACGGGTCTTTTTAGAGTAAGGCTGGTGTTTAGAGTAAGATAGTCCCGTACCTGGAATACCGACACTGGTTCGAGTCCCTTTTTTCCCAATATTTAGAGAAGCACCAGGTTTGCCAATGCTGGCACTGCTGATGCCTTTATGGGTCAGATTAATTTTAAAACCCGGGAATAATTTAATACTTTTACGAAATCTAAAACCCATATTGCTCTCATTCTAAAACTTAGCTCAATTCACGCGCTATACCAGGATCCATGATCTGCTAGAGATCGTACTTTGACGGCTATCATCAGGATACTAGTATATTTTTTATCTGATGATTGCAATACTACCTTTAAATACCGTCAAAAATGTTTACTGTATATTTGCTGTAGGGTAATCTTAAAGCTGCTATTTATTGACTGATTGGTATATGACGACAGATAAGCATGAAGTCCTGCTACGAATGCGAGCGATCGAGCTGCTTGCTTACTGGGAAGGTCGTTTGGTTACCAATCGTTTGATGAGCTGGTTTGGGCTCAGTCGACAGCAGGCTTCTGCGGATATCAAGCGCTATAATACGCTGTATAACCCCGATGCCTTGATTCATGACCCCTCAGTCAAGGGTTATGTGCCTAAAGCCAGCTTCCAGCCTGTACTGACTACAGCGCATATCAATGAATATCTCAATATGCTGTCAGGCTTGGTTAGTGAATCGCATGCCCTGATAGCGATGCCAGAACCGAATCTTGCAGCAGTTCAATTACCTGATCGCAGTGTACGTCCTGAAGTGATTCGGGAAGTTTTGCGTGCCTGCCGAAACCAAAACACTTTAAAAATGATTTATGCCTCGATGCAGAATCCGCAGTGGCATGAACGCATCATTTCCCCACACACCCTGGTGTATACCGGTTTTCGCTGGCATGTCCGTGCCTATTGCCATCAGAGCAAGCAGTTTAAGGACTTTTTACTCTCCAGGATTGATCGCACACCTGTTGTGGTGGCGATTGAGTCAGTAGACCCTGCTCAGGATCAGCAATGGAATGAAGAAATTGTACTGACGCTGATCCCTAATCCAAAATTGAACTCATCACAACAAGTGCTGGTCGAAAAAGACTTCGGCATGCCTGATGGCAGATTACAGATTCCGGTGAAAAAAGCCCTGGCTCACTATACCTTGCAGCGATATCAGGCCGCGATCACGCTGGCTGAGGCGGATGATGCCTTGAAATATCCCTTGGTACTACAACGCTCAGATATCGAAAAGCTGTCGTCTTACCTGTTTGATCAGGCCTCATAGGAGATTGGCCATGTTAGAACAATTTCATTATGACAGTGACCTGATTGGTGGCTCCCTGATGGTGCGTGAAAGCCGGCTGATCGCTGATCTGTTATTACGAGAAGCGACTCCAGAACAATGGCATCAGGCAATTCAGATTGACAATATTCTGCAAAAAAGAACGCCTGCTTCAGCCCAACGTAACGCCACTGCCATTCGTAAGCGTCTTGAGCGCTTAGAGCCTGATTTCTGGAAAGCTTTGCGTGATGGGGATGATGAGCTGGCGACCCAGGTGGCTTTTTGTGGGGCACTGGAACGCAACCTGTTGCTGCTTGAGTTTATGGAAACGGTGATGAGGGATGCCTATATCTCCCAGGCGCAATACTTGGACAGTTATATCTGGTCAGATTTTTTGGATGAGCGCTCACAACGCGATCCGGATATCTGCGAATGGAAAGAGTCCAGCAAGAAAAAAATGGGGCAGGTGGTGTTTCGCATGCTGGCAGAAGCCGGTTACTTAAAAAGTACCCGTAAGCTGGAGTTACAGCGCGTGATCGTCAGAGCAGAGCTGCGTAGCCTGTTGGAAGAACATTATAAACAACGCATTAAAAGATCTATGGAAGTGTCGCTATGGACGCGTTAGTTGTAGAGGGGCAGCAATGAGTCAAACAATACATGAGCGTCTGAACCAGATTCCAGAGCGAATTCTTTCCACCGAGTTTCTCACCGGGCAAGGACTGGGCAATGAAATTGGCTTCTGGATTTTTGATTATGCACCTGAAGATGAGTTGAAGGTGCGCGAATATCTGCATTTTCTAGACGGGATGCTGGAGAAAAAACACAGTCAGCTGAAGGTGGTGAATATCAACCTGCTGCAAGCCGTGGTGGATTATCTGGCTGAGCGTAACTTCATCGATAAAGCCATTCAAATGCAAAAAGCCAAAGGCGATGAAGCGCTGCTCAAAGCCTTAAAGGGCCCACTGCATATGGATAAGTTCGCGCCTTATCTGGTGAGTAAATATGCCACCAATGCGCAAGATATTGTGTTGATGACTGGGGTAGGGTCGGTTTGGCCACTGTTACGTGCCCATCACTTATTGAACAGTTTGCATTCGTTATTGGGGCATAAGCCAGTGGTGCTGTTTTACCCGGGCTATTACGACGGTCAAGCGATGAGTTTATTTGGAAAAATTCCAAGCAACAATTACTACAGAGCATTCAGATTGGTGCCTTAAACACGGCAAATAGAAATAAGAATTCGGGGGAATGGATTGAGATGAACATTAAAGAACTTTTTTACAAGCCATTAGATCGTGCGATAAACGGGGTGGTCAAGGCAGACCAGAATGACAATACCACGGTATATCAGGAACTCGATGAATACGTGGTCACCAATGAGCTGGAAAAGCATTTTCGGGACTTTTTCCAGTCTTATGGTACAGACCTAAGCGATCCTTCGATTGCCAATCGTGTCGGCGTATGGATTTCAGGCTTCTTTGGTTCAGGTAAATCACACTTCCTGAAAACCTTATCGTATATTCTGGCCAATAAAGTGGCACGTGACGCGGAAGGTAACGAACGCAGTGCTGCAGAATTCTTTGATGAAAGCAAAATCCGTGATGCGTTTATCCGTGCGGATATTGGCAAGGCCGTTAGCCATCATGCCGATGTCATCCTATTTAACATCGACAGTAAAGCCAGTTCCAATGATGACGGCAATCCGATTCTGAATGTGTTTTTACGCGTGTTTAACGAGTATCAGGGTTTTAGTGCCGATCATCCACATATTGCACATATGGAACGTCACCTGAGCCAGAAAGGGGTGTATGAGCGCTTTAAACAGGCTTTTGAAGAATCTAGCGGCATGTCTTGGCTAGAAGAACGTGACGGCTATCAGTTCTATCAGGATGATGTCGAAACCGCAATTTCCCAAGCCCTCAACTTATCAGCAGAAGCGGCACACAAGTGGTTTGAGGATTCTGAGCAGACTTTTAGTGTTTCGGTCGAAAACTTCTGTCAGTGGGTGAAAGAATACCTGGACAGCAAAGGACCCCAGCAACGCATGTTGTTTCTGGTGGATGAAGTGGGGCAGTTTATTGGCAGCGATACCCGCTTGATGCTGACACTGCAAACCATTACTGAAAACCTGGGTACGATCTGTAAAGGCCGCGCTTGGATTATCGTCACCTCACAGGCAGACATCGATGCTGTTTTAGGTGAGATGTCTTCTTCCAAAGCCAATGACTTCTCCAAGATTGCTGGACGTTTTAAAACCCGTTTATCACTGTCCAGTTCCAATACCGATGAAGTCATCCAGAAACGTTTATTACGTAAAACCCCGGAAGCTGAAGCATTGCTCAGATCGGTGTTTGAGCAAAAGGGCGATATCTTAAAAAATCAGATTACCTTTGACCGTTCAGGCCCAACCCTCAAGAACTATGAGGGACCAGACAGCTTTATTCATAACTATCCTTTTGCGCCGTATCATTTCCAGTTGGTGCAAAAAGTTTTTGAAGAAATCCGTAAGGTCGGTGCGACCGGTGCACACTTGGCCTATGGTGAGCGATCTATGCTGGATGCGTTCCAGATGGCCGCGAATGCGATTGCCACAGATGAAGTCGGGGCCCTGGTTCCTTTCCACCGCTTCTATACTTCAGTGGAAGGATTTCTGGATACAGCAGTGAAGCGTACCATCGACCAGGCAGGGCAGAATAAAACCCTGGATGGTTTTGATGTGCAGATGCTGCGTACCCTATTCATGATCCGCTATGTCGATATCATCAAAGGTACGCTGGATAACCTGGTGACTTTATCGATTGAGAAAATTGATGAAGATAAGCTGGCATTGCGCAAGCGGATTGAAGAGAGCCTGCAGCGTCTGGAAAAAGAAAGCCTGATTACCCGCAATGGTGATGAGTTCCTGTTCCTGACCAATGAAGAACGCGATATCACCCGTAAAATTAAAGCCACTGACTTAGCAGCTTCAGAAGAAAATAAAGAGTTAGCCAACCTGATCTTTAAAGATTTACTGCGCGATCAGAACAAATACCGCCATCAAGCCAACAAGATGGACTATCAGATTGGTCGTTTTCTGGATGGTCATAGCCTGGATGGCAAGTATGAGAGCGATTTGAAAGTTGAAATCATTTCTCCGCTGGATACGGAATACAACCTCTATACTGAAGCTTACTGTATTGGTAAAAGTACTCAGGCCGAAGGACAAGTGCTGTTTAAACTGGCAGACGATAAACAGTTCTTTAATGAACTGCGCACCTGGCTGAAAACCAATAAATTTATTCGGTTAAATGATGATGGCACTCAGTCCGATATCAGCCGTATCCTGGCAGACCGTGGCCGTGAGAACCAAGAGCGTAAAAAACGCCTGCGTGCCCGGGTCGAAGAAATGTTGCTGGACGCGGAAAGTTATGCCTTGGGTCAACATTTACAACTTTCATCTTCAAGTCCAACCACCAAGCTGGATGAGGCTTGTCGTTATTTGCTGGAAAATACCTATACCAAACTGAGCTATCTGCAAGTCTATCAGCAGGATGCCTGGCGTGAACTGAACGCCGTCTTGACTGTCGATGATATGGCGCAGTTAGGCCTGTCACTGAATGGCGGTCAGACGAACCCGAAAGCACTACAAGAAGTGGAACAGTACATTGCGCTACGGGCAACAGGTACAGAACGTATTCTGGTATCGGATGTGGTGGATCGTTTTGCCAAACGTCCTTATGGCTGGCCAGATGCTGAGATTTTACTGTTGGTAGGTCAACTGGCGGCGATGGGGCGGATTTCTCTGCAGTTAAATGGCGGCAGCTTACAGTTAAAAGATGCCTTTGAGCCTTTACAAAACAGCCGCCGTCGCCGTGATGTGTCGATCATTAAAAAACGCCAGACTGATGATCAGGTATTGAAACAGGCACGGCAACTGACTCAAGGGCTTTTCTCGGCTATGGGGCCAGCGACAGAGAAAGAGCTATTTGAATTCTATTTGCAGCATTTTAAGACTTGGTTAGCCAACTTTAAGTCGTATAAGAGTAAAACTGATGTCGGACAGTTCCCGGGCAAGAAAGTGATTGAAAAATCGATTCTGACTTTGGAGCGTTTGCTGGCCAATAGCGACAGCTTCGATTTCTTTAAGGCCGTGGTTGAGAACAAGGACGACTATCTGGATCTGGAAGAAGATTATCGTGATATTCATGAGTTCTTCACTAACCAGATGCCGAGCTGGCAACAACTGCAACAAGCCTTGCGTCATTTTGAGAAAAACAAACAGGCGCTGGGCAGTGATGATGTGGCAAAAAAAGCCCTCTCCGAATTACATCGTATTTCCACCCTTGAATCGCCCTATGGCCTGTTAAATAAAGTCGCTGATTTGGTTCGCACCGTGGAAAGTGTCAATCAACGCTTGCTGACTGAAAAGCGCAGTCAGGCGATAGAACACATTGATGACAAGATCAAACAGCTGGAAGCCGAGATTAAAAACAGTGGTATTGCCACCGCTGAGCTGAGTAACAAGCTATTACGCCCACTACAACTGCTGAAAACGGATATTGAAGTGGAAACTAGCCTGTCCACCATCTATATGCTGCAAACCCAAACCAGCGTCGAGCGTTTTGATGAAGCCTTGTATGAGTTGGAAAGCGAAGTTGAGGCGGAAATCCAGCGTCAGGCCAAAGCGGCACAACTGGCTCAGAGCAAAGCCGAGAGTGTAACCAACACTGCAACCACCTCCAGCCCAGTTACATCAACACCTGCTGCGAGTCCTGTACAGACTGTGACAGCCGTAGTGCCACCGAAACCTGTTGTCGAAGTTGATGTTGCTAGCATTTACAGCAAAACCTCCAGCAGTGTCTATCTGGAAACAGAAGAATCAGTGGATCAGTTCGTAGACGCACTCAAAGCTGAACTGAAAAAAATCGTGAGTGATAAAAAGCGTGTGCGTATCCGCTAACTCGGGTTAGGGATATCGGCATCAGTCATTAATCAAAGGTTTAAAGATGAATACCAGTAATATTAAAAAATACGCACCGCAAGCACGAAATGATTTTATCGCAGCGATGCGCAAACAGGCCGCCAAATATGGCATCACCGCAGAAAGCATTTTACCGGCTGAACAGAAAGGCGACTTGTTGCTGATTGGCGATCAGGTTTTTCCGCTATCAGTCATGAAACCACGTGACAAGCTGATCAAACGTATTCAAGCAACTAGCTTTGAGCAGACGATTGATTATATCGCTTATAGCTGGTTTAACCGTCTCTGTGCGATTCGTTACATGGAATGCAAAGGCTTACTGGATCATGGTCGCCGTGTACTGAGTAGTGCAGATGGTAGTGCAGGCTTGCCACAGCTTCTGGAAGAGTGTCTGGACATTGAGCTACCGGGTTTAAATGCCAGCCGTGTGGCTGAACTCAAGCTGGATGGTAATAAAGACGAAGAGTTGTACCGAGAGTTGTTACTGGCGCAGTGTCATGCGTTGAATCAGGTCATGCCACTCCTGTTCGAACAGGTGTCTGATGAGTCTGAACTACTGTTACCGGATAACCTCACCAAAACCGACTCCTTGATCCGTGATTTAGTGAGCAGCATTCCGGAAGAAGACTGGTCGGATGTACAGATTATTGGCTGGCTGTATCAGTTCTATATTTCTGAAAAGAAAGACCAGGTGATTGGTAAAGTCGTCAAGAGTGAAGACATTCCTGCAGCGACGCAACTCTTCACCCCAAACTGGATTGTGAAGTATCTGGTACAGAACAGTGTTGGTCGTTTATGGATGATGGCGCAGCCTGACAGTACGCTGGCCAGTGAGTGGGAATACTATATTCAACCAGCGGAACAAAGTGATGAAGTCAATGCACAGCTAAGACAGTTGATTGATGTTCGTATCAGTGAAGATGGTGATACCTTAAACCCTGAAAGTATTACGGTGCTGGATCCGGCCTGTGGTTCGGGGCATATTCTGGTGGAAGCCTATGATTGCCTAAAAGCAATTTATTTAGAACGTGGTTACCGTAGCCGAGATATTCCACGTTTGATTCTTGAAAATAACCTGTACGGCATTGATATTGATACCCGTGCAGCACAGCTCGCTAGCTTTGCACTGCTAATGAAAGCACGTGAGGATGACCGCCGTTTATTTAGCAATCCACCGAAGCTGAATATTATTGCACTGCAAGATAGTCAGCCTGAGTGTTTGGATGCATTCAGTCAGGATTTGGCAAGTACCGGTATTGCACAGGCAGATTTAAAAGAACTGTTGGACTTATTTGAGCATGCTTCAACCTTTGGTTCTTTGATTCAAATCCCTCAAGCATTCGCTAAAAAGCTGCCTGAATTAGAAACTAAGTTAAATACAGCATTAGAGTCAGGGGATATTTTTGCGCAACAGTCAGCACAAGAGCTGTTACCTTTAATCAAGCAAGCCAAATTACTCGCTAAACAATATGATGCTGTGATTGCGAATCCGCCGTATATGGGTGGTAAGGGGATGAATCCAGCACTTAAAGATTTTGCGAAAAAGACATTCCCTGACAGCAAGTCAGATATGTTCGCAATGTTTATAGAGCGATGCCAAGAACTTTCTAAAGCATCAGGTGAAACAGCGTTTGTAACACCTTACGTATGGATGTTTATTTCGTCCTATGAGCAAATGCGTAGCAAATTGATTACAGATGCGACAATACAATCACTCATTCAACTTGAATACAATGCCTTTGAACCAGCGTGTGTCCCTGTATGTGCTTTCATTGTAGGAAAATCACACATAGCAAATTTTGTTGGTGGTTATATTAAATTATCTGAATTTAAGGGACATGAAAATCAAGCACCGAAAACTATAGAAGCGATTAACAATCCTGATTGTGGTTGGTTTTTTTCTGCTAAACCAGATGATTTTAAGAAAATACCTGGAAGTCCTGTGGCTTATTGGGTGAGTGATAAAATAGTAGATGCATTCACATTTGGTAAACCATTAAAAGAATATGCTGATGCAAGACAAGGGTTAGCTACCGCAGATAATAATCTGTATTTAAAACTATGGAATGAATTAAATATAAATCAAATTTATTTTGAGGCTACAGACGCTACTAAGGCAATTCAATCAGGTCGAAAATGGTTTCCTCATAGCAAAGGGGGGGGCTTTAGACGATGGTATGGGAATAATGAGTGGGTAATAAATTGGGAAAATGATGGTTTTGAATTAAGAAAATTTGAGAAAAGTGTTATCCGTAATGCGCATGATTATTTTAAAGGAGGAGTGACTTGGTGCGATTTAACTTCAAGTTATTTTAATGCTAGAAGTGTTGGTCAAGGCTTTGTATTTGACACAACAGGTCCAACAGCCATTTTAAAGAAACAAGAGCATAAATCTATTTTGCACGGTTTTATGAACTCTAAAGTTTTTCAGACCTTAGTTAATATTTCTCTGCAAGGATTACATTACAGTAATGGAGTGATAGCTATAACTCCTGTTTTAGAAAAAATATTTGATGATAGTCGGTTATCTAAAATTGAAAATAAGCTATATGAAATTTCTAAAATTGATTGGGACTCTTACGAAACCTCATGGGATTTTACTCAGAATCCTATTATTCGTACGGAGCAGTCAAATCTAGAACAAGCATTTAACACATGGCAGCAACAAAATGCTGACGCCGTCGCTGAAATGAAACGTCTAGAAGAAGAAAACAATAAGCTATTTATTGACGCTTATGGTTTACAGGATGAACTGACGCCAGAGGTTCCGGATGCGCAAATCACGCTTACCCGTGCTGACCGTGAAAAAGACAGCCAACGTTTAGTGTCTTATGCACTTGGCTGCATGATGGGGCGTTATAGTCTGGATGAACCAGGTCTGATCTATGCTCATGCAGGCAATCAAGACTTTGATGCGAGTCGTTATCAAAAATTCCCAGCCGATGCCGACGGTATTATTCCATTGACCGAAATGCATTGGTTTGAAGATGATGCAACACATCGTATCCAAGAGTTTTTAACTGCAGTTTGGGGCAAAGACACGCTGGATACCAATATGCTTTGGCTGGCAGAAAGTTTGGACAAAAAAGCCAGTGAAACAGCAGAAGATACCATTCGCCGTTACCTAGCCAGCAAGTTCTATAAAGACCACATGCAAACCTATAAAAAGCGTCCAATCTACTGGCTATTCAGCAGTGGTAAACAGGGGGCTTTCCAGGCATTGGTGTATTTGCACCGCTATAACGAAAGCACCTTGGCGCGTATGCGTACTGAATACGTGATGCCGCTGATTTCAAAAATGGCGGCGATGGTTAACTCTTTAGAAAGTGAAATTGAAAACAGTGATTCGGCAGCTGAAATAAAACGTAAAGAAAAAGAATTGCAAAACTTGCATAAGCAACAGGCCGAACTCAGTACTTTTGAAGAAAAACTGCGTCACTATGCCGATCAGCGTATATCACTGGATCTAGATGATGGGGTGAAAGTGAACTACGGCAAGTTTGGGGACTTGTTGGCTGACGTGAAAGCAGTGACGGGGGAGAAATAATGAGAGAAACATTTTTTCAACATATCAACTCCGAAGTCTTACGGGACCTTATTGCTCAAACTAATACTTCTCTATGCTATGCAGCACCAAGCATTCAGGAGATTCCAGCTACAGAAATTGTTACATTATCCAAGAACATAGGTCCTGAACTCATCTCGGTTTTTTTAGACATCGATGAGAATGTCCTACGTATGGGATATGGCACTTTAGAAGCGATAAAATTGTTGCAGGATAATGGAATTAAGATTCAGCATATTTCCGGTTTAAGAAACGGTTTGATAGTCAGTGATGACATTGGATTTAGCTACACTCCGACCGCACTTTTTTTAGAAAAAGAACAAACGGAAGCACCAATTTTGAATGCTATGCGTTTAATGCCTGACCAAATTAAAGAGGCGATGGCACGCTTATCACCTGCTTCAAAAGCGATTGCTTTAGCACAAGCGCAGACCGAGAAGGAAATTAAACATATCCAAGAACTGGTTACAGAAATACAGCCAGAGAAATTGAACGTCAAAAATTTAGAAGAAATTCAGCAAAATTTAATAGCTGCACCACCAGTTAAGTTTGATATAGCACGCCAGGTACGTGTATTTCAGCCACATTTCCAATATGTAGAGCTAAGTTTAACAGGTGCTGCTATTCAGAGAAATAAACTCAATCTTCCTCGTTCGATTCAAAAAATAGGTATGGATAAGGAATTAGAGGGGCGGCTAAAAACCACTTTTGATTTGCTAGATAAAAATGGTAGTGCTTCTTCTAAAGATTTAGAAAAAGAGTTGAAAGAAATCCGAGACAATTTTACGCCATCATTAGGTAAAAACCATGGTCGGGTGATTCTTAAAAAGGCCTTATCGAGATTTGAAGAAAGAATAGCTGAGCTAAGGACTAAAATAGAGGACCATCAAAAATCATTGGCTGGTCATCTTGAAGAAGAGCTAGAAAAATCAAAAGAAATGATAGTTAATTATTATTTACCTATTGTTCAGAAGAATATACCTGACCATCTATACGGGACGTATGGGGATAATCCCACTGAGGAAAATATTAAAAAGTGGTTAACTCGAGAGCTAAACAAGACATTTCCAACAGCTGAATCATTAGTGCAGAAGATTCAATTGGATGTGAATTATAAAGATGTGACGTTTGATACATTAAATAGAGAAGATTTCTTAGGAAGTATTCAAAAGGCTTATCCTGATGAGGATTGGGAAAAGACTTATAAAGAATTTCGTGCAGCAGGAGAAAGTAAATGAATTTAAGCCAAATAACACAAGGCTTAGAACAGGCTTTCTATACTGAAAATCACCGAATTGTTTTTTGGTACGATGCTGAACAGTCATTTACTGAAGAAATCAAAGCCCTAGAGCTAAATGATGTCCAGATTCTGAATATGGCAGAAGAGTCGAGTCTGGCGATCAAGCTCAAACTGGAACTGCAAGATCAGCAGGGCAAATACTTGCTGTATTTCCCAAGCCCTGAGCCTGAAACTGAAAAAGACTGGCTACTGGACATCAAGCTCTATTCTCGCAGCTTCTATGCCGATCGTTTCTCGATTATTTTTAATGAGCTGGGTTTACAGCAGCAGAGTCTAAGAGAACATCTGGCCAAACGTGAAGAATTCCTCAAAGCCAAAGCCCGTCTGAGCACCTTAAAACGTTATATCCAGCCTGATGCAGATGAACAGGATCTGGATATGGCCATGATTGCGGCTGTGGTCAAGGCTGATAGTGCCGAACTCATGCATATCGTTCTGGCACTGGCGGATGAAATGGTACAGCAGAATCTGAGTCTGGAAGTAAATCCAGACTCCTTTGCTGAACTGGAAAAGTTCCAACTAGTGCCAGCTTTAGTCACAGCATTACAGGCGGAAATTGGTTATCCAGCATCGGTTGAAGAGTTGAATGGGGAAGCACCATTCAAGCTCGGTACGTTCTTTATCCGTTTGATGACCACAGGCTTCTGTGAAAGTTTGGGCGATGTACCCGTATGGGCTCAGGAACTGGTGATGTCTTCTGTCAGCTCCCGTGCAACAGCCAGAGCCTTTTTGTCGCGCTGGAGAGACAGTTCTAAATACTACCCAACCTTCGATACACTCTCCCAGACCGTGGCCAATGCACTGCGGATCCAGGAGAAGGTCGGGACTTTTGATCTGGAGCAGCTGCTCGATGTCATGACCTTTGAAGTGATTGAACAAAAGATCATTGTCGATCTGGCCAGTCATATCCCTGCAGCAGCCAAAGCTGAACTGGAACATTTCAGAACGATTATTTCTACCCGTCTGGATGGCTATTGGGCTTCCAAACATAAGGACGATGCAACACGCCGTAAATATCGCACTGTCTATACAGCGTTGCAGGCAGCGATTGAGCTGTTCAGTCTGCGACTACAGTTTGATGCCGGTTTCTATTTCGACTCTAGCGAAGCCTTGTATAAAGCCTACGAGCAGGAGCTGTATCGCTTTGATATGGCCTATCGCCACTACAGTGCAGCCTCTCAGCGAGCTCATGTCGATATCCTGAAAAAACTCGATGAAGAAATCGAAAATTGCTATTCCTACTGGTTTATTGACCACTTGGCACGCAACTGGGGAGAGCGGATTGAAGCTGAGCAACGCTTGAATGTATGGAAAGTGGCAGATATCCCAAATCAGCAGAACTTCTACGATACTCACGTCAGACCCTTACTCAGTTCTGCAACGAAACGCCGGGTTGTGGTAATTATCAGTGATGCTTTTCGCTATGAAGCTGCGGTAGAGCTGCGTGATCGTATCAATGAAAAGCGTTATTCCGAAGCGACCTTGTCTTCACAGCTGGGCGTTGTCCCAAGTTACACCACACTTGGCATGGCCTCGTTGTTGCCGCATCAGACTTTGGAGTACAAAGAGGCCGCAGGTGATGATGTATGGGTGGATGGACAATCCAGCAAAGGGACTGCAGCACGCTCCAAAATTCTGGCAGCCTATAATGGATTGGCGGTTACCGCTGAAACGGTAAAAGGCTGGTCGCGTGATGAAGGCCGTGAAGCACTGAAAGATCATGATTTGATTTATGTTTATCACAACGTCATTGATGCTCGGGGAGACAGTGCCTCGACAGAATCAGAAACCTTTATGGCGGTGGAACATACCATTGAAGAGCTGACTGAACTTAGCCGCAAAATCTTGATGCATTTCAATATTTCTACCCTGTTGATCACAGCCGACCATGGCTTCTTGTTCCAGCAAAGTAAACTGGAATCTGCGGATCGTTCAAGCTTGACTGAAAAACCTACCAATACATTGAAAAGCAAAAAACGCTATGTGATTGGTCATGGTTTACCAGAGAGCAAGGAAGCCTGGAAAGGCTCAACCCAAGCTACGGCAGGCACACTATCTGCGACTGATTTCTGGATTCCAAAAGGGGCGAACCGTTTCCATTTTGTAGGAGGCTCACGTTTCGTGCATGGCGGCATCATGCCTCAGGAAATTGTGGTACCGGTACTGATGGTAAAACAGCTACGTGGTGAAAAGGCTGGACAGCGGACCAAGCGTAAAGTTGAGGTCATTTCTACCAAATCCACGCTGAAGATGGTCAATAACATCCAGAAGTTTGATTTGATGCAAACCGAAGCTGTCAGTGAGCTGGTCATGCCAGTGACTTTATCCATTGCCATTTATGATGGGGATCTTAAAGTTTCCAGTGAAGAAACTTTGACTTTTGATAGCACTACCGACTCTGTTGCGGAACGGGTAAAACAGGTCAGACTGTCATTGTCCGGTACTGATTTTGACCGTAAGAAAGATTACTTCTTGGTACTGAAGGACAAAGACCTAAATATCGAAGTGCAGCGCTATAAGGTCACCATTGATTTGGCATTTACCGATGACTTCTTCTAATAACGAATTAACGATAGAGCGTAGCCTACATGGAATCTGCTAACGATAAAGAACTGGATCAGCTGCTGAATGAACACTTTGCTGGGCGGGTGGTACGTAAGGATCTGACTAAACTGATCAAAGAAGGGGCTAACGTTCCTGTCTATGTACTCGAATACCTGCTAGGGATGTATTGTGCCTCGGATGATCCTGAGATCATTGAGCAGGGACTACGTAACGTAAAGACGGTGCTGGCAGAGAACTATGTACGACCTGATGAAGCTGAGAAGGTGAAATCCCTGGTTCGTGAACGTGGCAGTTATAAAGTCATTGATCGGGTGACCGTAAAGCTGAATGAGCGTAAGGACAAATACGAAGCATCATTTAGTAATCTGGGCATCAAAGATGCCGAAATCTCGGCAGGCATCGTCAAAGAGTATGAAAAATTACTTGTTGGTGGTATCTGGGTCATTGCTACGCTCAGTTATTATTTTGAAGAAGGGCAGACTAGTTCTCCATTTGGGGTGAGCTTACTCAAGCCGATTCAAATGCCGAATATGAATATGGATGAACTCTTCAGTGGCAGAGCAGCATTAAGCACTGATCAGTGGCGCGAGAGTTTAATCCGTTCCATCGGCATGGAACCGGCTTCGTTAAAAGAGGACGTGCAATGGCACCTATTAGCGCGTATGGTTCCGTTCGTTGAAAATAACTATAACGTCTGTGAACTGGGACCACGCGGTACCGGGAAAAGCCATATTTACAAAGAGTGTTCACCGAATAGTATTTTAGTCTCTGGTGGGCAAACGACTGTCGCCAACCTGTTCTATAACATGAGTAGCCGCCGTATTGGTCTGGTGGGCTTATGGGATGTGGTAGCTTTTGATGAAGTCGCCGGTATTTCCTTTAAGGACAAAGATGGTGTACAGATCATGAAAGATTACATGGCCTCAGGATCTTTTGCTCGTGGTCGTGAACAAATGGAAGCCTCAGCTTCGATGGTTTTTGTGGGTAATATTAACCAAAGTGTTGAATCTTTGGTGAAGACTAGCCACTTATTGGCTCCGTTTCCTGAAGCTATGATCGATTCAGCATTCTTTGATCGCTTTCATGCCTATATCCCAGGTTGGGAAATTCCAAAAATGCGCCCGGAATTCTTTACCAACCGTTATGGCCTGATTGTTGATTATCTGGCTGAATTCTTCCGGGAAATGCGCAAGCGCAGTTTTGCGGATGCCATTGAGAAGTACTTCAAGCTAGGGAATAACCTGAATCAGCGTGATGTGATCGCCGTTCGCAAGACGGTTTCTGGATTGATGAAGCTGCTTTACCCACACGGTCAGTTTAATAAAGAAGATGTACGGCAATGCCTGGAATATGCACTGCAGGTGCGCCGTCGGGTCAAAGAACAGCTGAAGAAAATTGGAGGGATGGAATTCTATGATGTGCATTTTAGCTATATCGACAATGACACTCTAGAAGAGCATTTTGTTTCGGTAAAAGAGCAGGGTGGAGGTGGACTTATTCCCGAAGGTCCTGCTAAACCAGGCTTCCTGTATACCATTGGCCTCAGTAATAAGGGCATGCCAGGCTTATACCGCTTAGAACTGCAAGTCACTAAAGGTTCAGGAAAATTGGCCACATCAGGCTTATGGAATTCAAGCAGTGCCAAGGAGCAGGTCAAGATCGCATTTGACTACTTCAAGGCCAATGCATCCCGGATCTCGG
The DNA here is from genome assembly GCF_013419565.1 of Acinetobacter sp. YH12072. Classification (NCBI taxonomy): domain Bacteria; kingdom Pseudomonadati; phylum Pseudomonadota; class Gammaproteobacteria; order Moraxellales; family Moraxellaceae; genus Acinetobacter; species Acinetobacter sp. YH12072. The sequence continues at coordinate 48,092 of NZ_VOZV01000024.1, forward strand.
GGGGGAGTAAGGTGCTGGAACATGATTTCCACTTACATGTGGTTGAATTACAGAATACCGGGCCGCTCAGCCATCTTGCCTTGCCAAGTTTAGTGGCTTTCGCTTCAGGCCTGTTAGGACGATCGGTACAAAGTCAGATGGTGGTACTGGGTGATATGAGCTTGGGTGGTTCAGTGACACCGGTGGAAAGTATTGCCGAATGTCTGCAAGTTGCTTTTGATGCGGGTGCCAAGAAGGTTGCTTTACCCATGAGTAGTGCGGCAGATATCCCAACGATTCCTGTGGAACTGTTTACCAAGTTCCAGACCAGCTTTTATGCAGATCCGGTGGATGCGGTGTTTAAAGGGTTAGGGGTGGATTAATTTCATATCTGTCTGGAAGAGTTACAGTAGATTGTTTTAAATTCAGTTTCTCAAGTTTAAATACCATGTTGTAAAAGCATAATACTGCCTCTTTTAAAGAGCTAGTATTTTTAGGGGGGATTACCCTTCATTTTCTCTTGATCAGATATCTTGTACTTTGACAGGATTTTGTTGATCTAAATATTTTTGATACCAAACACGTAGTGTTTCAGGAGTACAGCCAATTTTAGGAGCAATTGCGGAAACTGCTGCCCAATTCGATGGATAATCTTTTTCGGATTCAATCAATAATTGAACCGCTCTTTCTCTGATTTCAGGGGTCAATTTTACTTTGCCATTTGTAAGGTAAAAGGGGTCAATTTTAGAATGCCGTTGACAATGTATCGCCTTTTGAGTTTGAAGCAATGTACAATGATAAGATTAACCCGTTAGGTCAGGTGGCCTAACTTAAATAAAAAGTCTCCGACAAACCCGGTACGGTTCACCCGTATTAATAACATCTGCACCCTTTAGTCCACCTGAGTCTTTTTTAATTGCTTTTGATGGAAGTCCTACTGCACGTATTTGTGTAGACAAAATTGCAAATAGTCCTTTATTAAAAACCCTGACAGCTCATGTGGTATATGTTGGTAAGCTAAATAGTGATATGACATCACAAGTCACTTGGGCAAAAGAGCTACTTGTAAATAATGGTTTTGATGTAATTGATAGCATGCTTGACGGTGATGTTGAGAAATCTATATTGGATTATCAAGAAAAAAACGTTATTGATATGATTGTGATTGGTGCATATGGTCATTCAAAGATACGCCAGTTTTTTATTGGTAGTACGACGACCAAATTGTTATCAAGCTCTATAAAACCTGTACTTTTATTGAGATAAGACCTAAGGCGTTAAGTAGATATTCTATCTATTTAACGCCTTGTATTTATCATTCAATAGAGCAAATAGAATTATGAAAATGGAATTATTTTAGCTTACCTAATATAGGTAACGTATTGAAAAGAGTCTATTTTAAAATCCTCTAATGAGATAGATAGCTCATTTTTCTAAATAATTTTTAGTATCAATTTCGTGTAGATAAGCAACGATTTCCTCCACTGTGGTTCTCGCTGTTCTAGAAACTCCAATTATCGTAGCTGAAGCCATCCCAGTCCATTCCCCATAGCCTACCAACCACAAGTTCGGCATCTTGACCGATCTTCCGTCCTTAACCTCTATCAGGTTGTCTGGCTCTATCACCCCCAGAGTCCTCAAGTGATCCAAAGAAGCTTTAAACCCTGTACACCAGATCACCGCATCGACTTGCTCTTTTGAGCCATCAGGCCAAATGATAGAGTCTGTGGTAAATGATTTAAAAGGTGGACGACTATGCAAAACCCCTCTCTGCCTTGCCTCCTTAACACTATCAATCATCACAATATCACCAAGCCCCCCAACAGGCTGATCAATGACTTTACCCTCTTGCTGTGCTTTTAAGCGTTCCGTCGCTCTTAAAAACAGTACACGACCGTCCACATCATCGGATAAAAATTGAGGTGGAGTTTTCGTGACCCAAATGGTTTCAGCAACTTGTGAAACCTCAGCGAGTATTTGAGCGCCTGAATTCCCACCACCCACAACGATGACTTTCTTACCTTTAAATGGGTCTGCATTCATGTAATGGGCTGAATGTAACTGTGTACCTTGAAAGTTTTCTTGTCCCGGATAATCAGGAATAAACGGCTGGCTCCATGTCCCGGTTGCACTAACCACGGCCTTGGCTCGCCAAAACTTTTCTCCAGCATATACGTCTAAATACTTTCCATTCGATTCCACACGATCGACATGTACTGGACGAACAATCGGAAATTGATATCTCTGTTCATAAGCCGATAAATACTGAATCACCTCATTTCGTGTTGGATAGGTCTGTTCAGTGATGGGCATCATCCAACCGGATAGAGAACTCCAGGTATTAGGAGAAAAAAGACGCAATGACTCCCAGGTATGCAGCCAGGCACCCCCTGCTTGATTTTGCTCATCCAATATAATGAATGGGATTTTCTTGCGCTTTAAAAAATAAGCAGTAGATAAAGCAGCCTGTCCACCACCTATAATGATGACATCTGTTTCCGTCTGTTTCTGGTTCAACGCCTTTTCCCCTTTTGTTTTTTATATCTGATTTCTTTAGTGCAAAAACCCAATCATGAAGACTGGGTTTTTACATTTATTCACTTTTTCAATTATGACAACCTACTCATCAATTCAGATTATCAAGATATTTTTCAGCATCAAGTGCAGCCATACAGCCTGAACCTGCCGAAGTAATCGCTTGACGGTAAACGCTGTCAGCAATATCACCCGCAGCAAATACACCCGGAACAGATGCAGCAGTCGCATTACCTGCCGTACCGCTTTGAACCTGAATATAACCATCACGAAGGTTCAACTGACCTTCAAACATGCCGCTATTCGGTTTATGACCAATGGCAACAAATAAGCCAGTAACTTCTACATCTTGTTTAGAGCCATCTTGGGTAGATTGCAGGCGAACTGCAGTTACACCTGACGTTCTGTCACCAAGAACTTCGTCCACTTGATGATTCCAAGTGATGCTGATTTTACCTTCTTTCTCTTTCTCGAACAGATGATCTTGAAGAATTTTCTCTGAACGCAAAGAGTCACGACGGTGAACTAGAGTCACGTGTGAAGCAATGTTGGATAGATAAAGGGCTTCTTCAACCGCAGTATTACCACCACCGACAACCATAACTTTTTGGTTTTTGTAGAAGAAACCATCACAGGTTGCACAGGCACTTACGCCTTGACCCATAAATGCAGCTTCAGATTCAAGACCTAAGTACTGAGCCGTTGCACGGCACTGTTGCAAATAGAGATTTGAGTCGATGATGTTCCCTTTAAAAAGTACTTAGAGACCGAAAACCCTGTTGATTAGACACACTTCACCCTGAGGCTGACCATAATAAAATGACGATGCTTGTCC
>NZ_VOZV01000025.1:0-49221 GCF_013419565.1 Acinetobacter sp. YH12072
CAACCTGTCCTAATTCTATAGAGAATAGCTTCAATAAAATTGCGTAAATTTGAGTTGTGGTGAATGGATAAATTACGCAGAATAACTTTCAACTTTTGCCAGTGTTGATCTGTCAGCATGGTACGAGGCATAGCGAATAGTAAAATTGGGTTTGGCGATTTGATTTTACTACTTCGCTATTTTTTTAAGCTAAAAGTGTCAACACACCCTAATCCTTATTATGCCTTTCCATTTAAGGACAATATCCAGGTTCGCTTTCAGGATTTAGCCAATCATACGTCTGGACTGCCACGACTACCGAGTAATTTGGAAGTAGATGATGATACTGATCCATATAAGGAATATGATGCAGCTAAACTGGAAGAATATTTAAAAAATTCCTTAGAGCTTGAACATGCAAATAACAGTGGAAAAGTGCCACATTATTCTAATTTGGCTGTGGCTTTATTGGGACAGAGTTTGAGTCAATCGCAAAATAAGGATTTTGTTGAGTTACTCAATGTATATGTCTTTAAAAAGTATGGAATGAAAAATAGCTATACCTCGCCTGATCAAGCAGCTAAGCAGCTTGTACCTGCATTTGATGCCAAGGGAAAAGAAATTACCACTTGGTCATTTAATACCTTTTTACCCGCGGGCGGCGTATTCTCAACAGCTTCAGATTTAACCAGATTTGCACAAGCCCAGTTCGATGCAAAAAATGCAGCAATACAATTAACTCAGCAAGCAACCACAGAAAAAGCAGGTAGCTACCAATTGGGATTGGGCTGGTTTATACGAGAACAGGACAATGGCACCAAAATCATCTGGCATGGCGGGAATACCGCAGGGCATTCTGCTATTTTGATGATTGATTTAAACAAGAAGAAAGCAGTCACGATTTTAGCTAATATTGCTGCTGTACATCCTGAAATGGGAAATATTGAAAAACTGGCTGCTCAATTACTACAGGAATAAATCAGCTTTAAGATATAAAAAAGCCCGCATTACGCGGGCTTTTTTAATTCATGAATTTTAAGGATTACTGACCAGAACGGATGATGTAATCGAAGGCAGATAATGATGCTTTGGCACCTTCACCAGTCGCGATGATGATCTGTTTGTAAGGAACAGTGGTACAGTCACCTGCAGCAAACACACCTTTGACATTGGTTTCGTTGCGCTCGTTAATCACAATCTCACCACGGTTGGTTAATTCAACATCGGTTCCTTTCAGGAAGTCAGTGTTTGGCAACAAACCGATCTGAACGAAGATCCCAGCCAACTCAACAGTATGCTCTTCATCAGTTGCACGGTCTTTGTATTTCAACGCTGTGACTTGTGAACCATCACCGATCACTTCGGTAGAAAGCGCATTTTTGATTACGGTGGTGTTTGGCAAGCTGTTCAGTTTGTCCTGCAATACCTGGTCCGCACGCAGTTTGGTATCAAACTCAACCAGCGTTACATGCTCAACAATACCCGCAAGGTCAATCGCAGCTTCTACACCGGAGTTACCACCACCAATTACCGCAACACGTTTACCTTTGAACAATGGACCATCACAGTGTGGGCAGTATGCAACGCCACGGGTTTTGTATTCTGCTTCACCTGGAACATTCATTTCTCTCCAGCGTGCACCGGTAGACAGAATGACTGTTTTAGATTCAAGTTTCGCACCATTTTCTAAAGTCACCTCTACCAGACCATTGGCTGTGCTATCTGCACCTTTGATGTCAGAAACGCGTTGCAGGTTCATGATGTCAACACCGTATTCACGAACGTGTGCTTCCATCTCAGCAGCAAATTTCGGACCTTGGGTTTTTTGCACTGACGTATAGTTTTCAATGTCCATGGTATCCATCACCTGACCGCCCATGCGTTCAGCCACGATCCCAGTTTTGATGCCTTTACGTGCTGCATAGATCGCTGCAGTATTCCCTGCAGGTCCACCACCAATCACCAACACATCAAATGCATCTTTGGCATTGAGTTTTTCCGCATCTTTGGCTGCCGCATTGGTATCCAGTTTGGCAATGATTTCTTCTAAAGTCATACGACCCTGACCGATATGTTCATTGTCCTGGAAGACCATCGGTACGGCCATGATTTTGCGTTCTTCCACTTCGTCCTGGAAGAAGGCACCATCAATCATGGTTGCTGTTGTACCCGGGTTATAAATGGCAATCAGGTTCAATGCCTGCACCACATCCGGACAGTTATGACAGCTCAGTGATACGAATACGTCAAAGTCAGATTTGATCCCTAAGCCTTTAATCGATTCCAGAACTTCGGCAGAGACTTTTGGTGCATAGCCTGAAGTTTGAAGCAATGCCAAAATCAAGGAAGTAAACTCATGGCCCATCGGCAAGCCTGCAAAGAACACACGAGGCTGTTCACCGGCTTTTGCAACACCAAAGCTTGGTGCACGTTTGTTGGTACCATCAAAACGGGCAGTGACTAAATCAGAAAGCTGAGCGATTTCCTCAACCAGTTCTTTGATTTTGGCTGATTTGTCAGAGCCATCCAGAGTTGCCACTAATTCAATCGGGCCTTCCAAACGTTCAAGTAGTGTTTTTAATTGAGCTGAAGTATTTTGATCTAACATTGCTAACGTCTCCAAAGGAGTAAGAATTCATTCGATAAGTAGATACTAAGCTAAATCGATAAATAGATAAAACAGTTTGTTTTTATAAATTTGATCGGTTTTGCAAATGTATTGAAGAATTCATGATTAATTTCAAGCTTATATATGGGTGCTTAGCATGAATTTTCAAGTAGTTTAAAGTGTGATTGGTCTTTTTCAGTTAAGATTGGAATTCTGCATTTGAGAGTTGAACGATGGAATTACAACGCGGTATTTATCAACATTATAAGGGTAAACTTTATCAGGTCCTGCATGTGGCAACACATAGTGAAACGGAAGAAAAGCTGGTGGTTTATCAATGTCTTTATGGTGACTATTCGATTTGGGTTCGACCGCTATCCATGTTTACGGAAAGTATTAGTACCAGTGATGATCGTGAAGTAGAACGCTTTAAATTGGTTCAGGCACTTTAATCAATCCATAAAAAATTTATTTAGATAACCTCAGGGAAGAGCAATGAATCAATTACAACATTTTGAAAGTTTCATGCAGGAACTGTATAAGACTTTTCATGCGCATGATCTTCAGCAAACTGAACGTCTGCAACGCTATCGAAATATTGAGCCTGAATCAGGCCGATTTTTATCATTACTCATTCGTGCCCAGCAGTCCAAACGTATTCTGGAAATTGGTACTTCTACAGGCTATTCCACTTTATGGCTTGCCGAAGCCGCCCGGCAGACTCAAGCGACGATTACAACATTAGAAATAGATGCAGAAAGAGTTGCGCAGGCTGAGCAGTATGCAAGTCAGCTAGGCTTGAAGGATTTGATTGATTTTAAAGTGACAGATGCATTGCATTATCTGCAAGCTGAACAGGACGTATTTGATTTTATATTATTAGATGCGGAACGTGATGCTTATGTGGATTATTGGACCCATTTGGCCCGATTACTCAAGCCAAAAGGTGGAGTATTACTGGTGGATAATGTGATTTCACATGCTGCGGAAGTAGAAGAATTTATTCAGCTCATCCAGCAGAATTCACGTTTTATCATGAGTACGTTGCCGATTGGGGCTGGCTTACTCATGGTGACTTATCGTTAAGCAGAAATTAGTTAAATTAAAACAGGCAAACCCGGTCAAAATGTAAGTTGTATTCAAGATATTTCTGTACAAAGGCCATTTTATCTTGGCGTCTTAACAGGTTGTCATAAACAAATTCGGGAACAGGATGGTAGAGCTCTATATCGCCATTGCTATAAATGATTTTCAGGTGGTGGCTAGAAGGACTATAAGCCCATGAGATCACGGTTAGCAGTTTTTGCATACGTTTTCCTCCACTGAATATTATTATCTTATGTCTTGAACTTATGCCAACTGACATTGAAGATGTATAACTGAATTGTAAGCATAAGTAGGGGATTGTTATGAAGAGAATGCAATATGCATGCCTGATTTTTATATGATCTTTAAAGTGAAAAATAAAGATTTAATAGGATGGCTTTAGATACAAGAAAAGGGAAAATAAAACGTTTGGCCAATAGAGCAATCAAATAAACGTTCAAATAAAAAACCACGCTAAAAGCGTGGTTTTTTTTGAATCAGTTCAATCTAATGCAGATTAGATTTTACCAACTAGGTCGATTGAAGGAGCAAGAGTTGCGTCGCCTTCTTTCCATTTAGCTGGGCAAACTTCGCCTGGGTGAGCGTGTACGTATTGAGCTGCTTTAACTTTACGAAGAAGTTCTTGAGCATCACGACCGATACCGCCAGCGTTGATTTCAACGATTTGGATTTTACCTTCTGGATCGATCACGAAAGTACCACGGTCAGCAAGGCCATCAGCTTCGATTAATACGTCGAAGTTTTTAGCAAGAGTCCAAGTAGGATCGCCAACCATTACGTATTGGATTTTTTTGATTTCTTCAGAAGAATCGTGCCAAGCTTTGTGAGTGAAGTGAGTGTCAGTAGAAACTGAGTAGATTTCAACGCCTAATTTTTTGAATTCTTCGTAGTTGTCAGCAAGGTCGCCAAGTTCAGTTGGGCAAACGAAAGTGAAGTCAGCTGGGTAGAAGAATACTACAGACCATTTACCTTTAAGGTCAGCTTCTGTTACTTCAATGAATTTACCATTCTGGAACGCAGTTGTTTTGAACGGTTTAACTTCAGTATTAATTAAGCTCATCATTGTCTCCATGATTGAGGTTTGTATTTAATTTCCAATAGGGTACAGAAATTATTTTTCTTGCTGAAACAGTATTTTTACATAACATACATCGGAAAAACCGAATTAAGCTAAAAATAAAACACCATCAGCGCAAACAGCATTGCTCTTGATATAAATGATTCAACCGTAAAATGGTGAATACATCATGACAAGACTCACCCCGGTTTAATGCCTCTTCAGACATGATGCCGCAAGCAGTAAAATTCAAGGGTAAAAATTAAAAAATTATAAAAATATTCAAAATGGCCGTTCTTTCGCTTAGGGGCAATACAGCGTAAAATAGTTGCCTATTGTCTTTTTTTATATCAGGTGTTTTCTCAGTGCAGAGTCCTTTAAATGTAGATCAGCTCGTTATGGCGCGTGACCGTCATCGTTTAAATCGACTCCAAAAAGGTAAAGATGCCAACCAAAAGCAATATCAAGAATTATTTGAAAAATCGCATGCCAAAGTCATGCAGCGTATCGAACGCATTCCCAATATCAAGCTGAATCAGGATCTGCCTGTTACCCAGTATGCAGACAAGCTGATTGAAGCGATCCAGCAGCATCAGGTTATTATTGTGGCTGGTGAAACTGGTTCCGGTAAAACCACACAATTACCACAAATCGCCATGTTGGCAGGTCGCGGCCTGACTGGTCTGATTGGTCATACTCAACCACGTCGTCTGGCTGCGCGTAGCGTATCACAGCGTATTGCGGAAGAAGTTGGCGAGAAACTGGGTGAATCAATCTCCTTTAAAGTCCGTTTTAATGAACAGGGCTCGCAGGATTCAATTGTCCGTTTGATGACGGATGGTATTTTATTGGCAGAGCTGGCCAATGACCGGTTCCTGACCAAATACGACACCATTATTATTGATGAAGCGCATGAACGCTCGCTAAATATCGACTTCATCATGGGGTATCTCAAGCAGCTGTTGCCGCGTCGTAAAGATCTAAAAGTGATCATTACTTCGGCAACGCTGGATGTAAACCGTTTCAGTAACTACTTCAATGGTGCGCCGATCTATGAAGTGGAAGGGCGTAGCTATCCGGTAGAAGTGCGTTATCGTCCAATTTCTGAAATGAGCATTGTCGGCAGTGATGACGACGAGTTTGATGATTTTGAAGAAAATCTGCCACGCGCAGTGGTTGCAGCAGTAGAAGAATGTTTTCAGGATGCACAAGAGAGAGGCCATCCGGAACATGCCGATATCCTGATTTTTGCCAGTACCGAACAGGAAATTCGTGAACTGCAGGAAACCCTGATTAAGCATGGTCCACGTCATACTGAAGTGTTACCACTCTACGCACGATTAGCACTAGCAGAACAGCAAAAAATCTTTAATCCATCGGGTGGTGGTCGACGCATTATTATCGCCACCAATGTAGCAGAAACAGCATTAACTGTTCCGAATATCCGTTATGTGATTGATAGCGGTTTTGCCCGTATTTCCCGATATAACTACCGTTCACGGGTGCAGCGCTTACCGATCGAAGCGGTTTCTCAAGCTGCTGCCAATCAGCGTAAAGGTCGTTGTGGTCGTATTGCGCCAGGTGTCTGTGTTCGTCTGTACAGTGAAGAGGATTTTTTAAGTCGTCCTGAATTTACCGAACCTGAGATTAAACGGACCAATCTGGCATCCGTCATTTTACAGATGCAAAGTCTGGGTCTAGGTTCACTGGAAGATTTCGATTTCATTGAACCGCCAGATCACCGTCTGGTCAATGATGGTCGCAAGCTCTTGATTGAGCTTGGGGCAATGGTGGAGAAGAGTAAAGCCCCTCTTTCTGAAAGAGGGGTTGGGGGAGATTCTACTAATCCTCCTAAATCCTCCTTTACAAAAGGAGGACTTCAAGGCAAGGGAGATTCTCTAACTAAAATCGGTCAGCAAATGGCAAAAATGCCAATTGATCCACGTCTGGCGCGAATGATTCTTGGCGGTGCGCATTTTGGTGCATTGAATGAAGCTTTGGTGATTGTCGCGGCGCTGGCAGTACAAGACCCACGTGAACGTCCTGCGGATAAGCAGATGCAGGCTGATCAGAAACATGCCTTGTTCCGTGAAGCAGATTCAGATTTCCTGTTTTATATCAAGCTCTGGGATACCCTGCATAACAACCGTGAAAGTATGAGCGAAAACAAACGCCGTACTTTTGCACGGAATCATTTCCTGAGCTGGTTACGTCTGCGTGAATGGAAGAAAACTCATGAGCAGCTGGTGGATCTGGCTAAAGGCTTAAAACTGTCCTTTAATGAAAAGAAAGCCAGTTATGAAAATCTGCATCGCGCTTTATTGACTGGCTTACTGTCTTTTATTGCCAACAAGACTGATGAACGTAATGTGTTTATGGCAGTTCGTCAGCAGAAAGCACGAATTTTCCCGGCATCAACGCTGCACAAGACGAATACCCCATGGGTGATGGCTTTTGAAATGGTTGAAACCTCGCAGGTGTATTTACGGACTCTAGCGAAAATTGAGCCGGAATGGATTCTGCTAGCTGCGCGTGACTTGCTGAAACATCACTATTTTGAGCCGCACTGGTCGAAAAAAGCGGGTGTCGTCAATGCGTATGATCAGATTTCGTTATTCGGCCTGATCATCGAGCCGAAGCGTCCGGTCAATTATGAGAAAGTGGATCAGCCTGCTGCGCATGAAATCTTCCTGCGTGATGCACTGACCACTGGAAATCTCGGTATTAATCCCCCATTCCTGAAGCATAATTTGCTGAAACTGGAAGAAGTGGAACGGGTCGAAGACAAACTGCGCCGTCGTGATCTGGTGGTGGATGAAGAAACCATTTACCAGTTCTATGCCTCCAAAGTACCACCTGAAGTAGCCAGTCGCCGCAGTTTTGAAGACTGGCGTGCTACAGTAGAGCCACATGATCCACGTTATCTGTTTATTGATGATGATGCGCTGTGGCTGAATGATCGTCCGACCACACAACAATTTCCGGATTATTTACGTAATGGTGAATTGCGCCTGGCGACCAGTTACCGTTTTGACCCAAGTCATGATGAAGATGGTGCAACGGTTAAAATCCCGCTGCAGGCTTTGCCGCAGGTCGATGAAAATATCTGGTCATGGGGGGTTCCAGGCTGGCGTCTGGAACTGATCGAAGCTTTATTAAAGACTTTGCCTAAAGATAAACGCCGTAGTCTGGTGCCGATTCCAGATACTGCGAAAAAGCTAGCAGCCCGTATTGATGCGGTAAATTTACGTGAGTATATTTTCAGTTTTCTGGCTTTCCAGTTGCGTGGCGAGCAGATTACAGAAAAAGATTTTAGTCTGGATCGGGTTGAGCAATATCTCTTGCCTTTGATCAAGGTGATAGATGAAAAAGGTCACGTGATTGAACAAGGCCGTGATCTGGCCGAGCTAAAAGCCCGTTGCCGTACTGAAACTCATAGCCCGGTGAAACAGTTAAAAGGTGAATTTAAAACCTTCCCGGAAAACTTTGTCTTTGAAGCATCGCAGAAAGTGACGGGTGTAGTCGTTAAGCAATATCAGGCACTGGTTCCTACCAAAGACTTTGCTGCACTGGAACAGAAAGATGAATCTGGTGTCGTGATTCAGACCTTTAATGATCAGGCTGAAGCCGTCAAACAGCATCGTGAAGGGATCATTCGGCTGGTGCATATGCAGCTCGGAGATCTGGTGCGTCAGCTGAAAAAACAGATTTCCAAACCGCTGGCACTGGCATATTCACCGCTTGGCGATAAGGCCCAACTGGAGCAAATGTTAGTTTATGCCACACTCCACCTGTCAATTAATGAGCTGCCTGTCAATATGCAAGAGTTCCAAAAGTTGGTAGAGGATGTAAAAAAATCTTTCCTGACTCATGGCCAGACTGCACTGAAAGAAATCACGGATATTTATATCCAGTGGCAGGAAATTCGTCGTAAATTACTGGTTTTAGACCCATCTATATTTGGAAAAAATATTGATGACATTGAGGATCAGCTTGATTTGATGAATCTTTCTGACTTCGTTTATCGGAAACCTTCCGACGTATGGTCAGAATTTCCACGTTATTTGAAAGCCCTGATCTTGCGTTTAGAGCGCTTGCCAAATAACCTACAGAGGGATGATTCCGCCATTGACCAAATTGATCCGTGGATGGAAAAATTATTTAAGTTTAAAAATGACGCTCGCCTTAAAGAATTGTATTTTATGGTTGAGGAGTTAAGGATCTCATTGTTTTCTCAACCGATGAAAACGAAAACACCCATTTCTCCAACTCGCCTGCAAAAAGTATGGGAACGTCTTGGAATCAGTTAAGATATAGGTCATTTTGAGAAGGAGTTTTACATGGGCATCCGTATTACGGGTACTGGCTTGTTCCATCCGGAAGATGTCATTACCAATGAAGAGTTAGTTGAAAGTTTAAATGCTTATGTGGAACTGTATAATCACGAAAATGCAGATAAAATCGCTGCAGGCGAATTAGATGCGCGTCGTGGTTCTAGCGCAGAATTTATTGAAAAAGCGTCAGGCGTACAACGCCGTTATGTGTCAGAAAAAACTGGCATCCTCGATCCAAAACGTTTACGTCCAAATCTACGTGAACGTTCAGATGATGAAATTTCCCTTCAGGCAGAATGGGGTGTGATCGCAGCAAAACAGGCGATGGAAAATGCCGGTGTCACTGCTGAAGATATCGATGTCGTGATCCTGTCATGTTCAAACCTGCAACGTGCTTATCCTGCGGTTGCGATTGAAATCCAGACTGCTCTGGGTATTCAAGGCTATGCGTATGACATGAACGTCGCATGTTCAGCAGCAACTTTTGGTTTAAAACAGGCTGCTGATGCTATCAAAGCAGGTGCACGTCGTGTATTGCTGGTGAATGTTGAAATTACCTCTGCACATACCGATTTCCGTTCACGTGATTGCCACTTTATTTTTGGTGATGTCGCAACAGCATCGATCATTGAAGATACTGAAACTAAAACCGGTTTCGAGATTCTGGATACTTCATTATTTACCCAGTTCTCAAACAATATCCGCAATAACTTCGGTTTCCTGAATACGTCTGAAAATGCGGATATCGACGACAAACGTTTCCGTCAGGACGGTCGTAAGGTATTTAAAGAAGTGTGTCCACTGGTTGCGAAGATGATTACTGCTCAACTTGAGAAAAATCATATTGCACCTACAGATGTGAAACGCTTCTGGTTGCACCAGGCTAATGCCAGCATGAATGAATTGATTCTAAAACTGGTAGTGGGCAAAGAAAATGCCAAGCCAGGTCTGGTACCTATCATTCTGAATGAGTTTGCCAATACCTCTTCAGCAGGTGTCATTATTGCCTTACACCGTACTGCAAATGAAGTTGAAGACGGCGAATATGGCGTGCTGTGTTCATTTGGTGCAGGCTACTCAGTAGGTTCAATTCTGGTACAAAAACGCGTGGCATAAGCCGGGAGCATATTTTGCAGGTCAAGCATGACGGAGCATGGATCAGGCGCTTAAGTGCCTTATCCAAACTGTATTTCACGCCTACTTTTTTAGGGGCTGAAAATATTGATGCCAGTCGACCTGCAATGTATGTGGGTAATCATTCCATGTATGGCATCTTTGATGCGCCAATGCTGATTGATTACCTGTACAACGAACATCAAGTGGCTGTGGTCAGTATTGCTGATCATAGCCATTTTTATGTACCGCTATGGCGTGAAGCAGTGAAAAAGTTTGGTGCTATTGATGGCATACAGGACTATGTCCGCTCGGCCATGCAGCAAGGCTACTCGATTCTGGTCTTTCCGGGTGGTGGCCGTGAAGTGCTGAAGAGGGAAGGTGAGCAGTATCAGCTGATCTGGAAAGAGCGTTACGGTTTCCTTAAGCTGGCTCAAGAGTTTCAATACGATATTGTCCCTTTTGCTGCACTGGGTGGTGATGAAATCTATGAGATTGGATTTGATGCCAATAAGATCATTCAACATAAGTATTTTCAAAAATTATTAAAAATTCCCCAACTCAATAAATTATTACGTCATGGTGACGTGATTCCTTCCTTACCTAAAAATCTGTTTCCCAAACGCTTGCCTTTTTATTTTCAGTTTATGCCGCGGCAGCCAATTCATCATGTGCAGCACGAGAATGATCTGATTGATTTTCGTGAGTATTTACAACACAAGATCTATCAGGGGCTAGAACTGTTGGCTGACAGACGTCGGCAAGATGAAGTCTAGGTCTTTTCATCATTCCTGCTTTGCTTTACATTGAGATCGAATCGTCTAAAAAATCACCATGCTTCAATTTCTGTAATAGAAAGGAAAAAGCGATTTTAAAGGATTGAAATTCAGTAGGTCTGTAACTCAATAGGGTTAAAACGAAGGGGGGAATATGGAACAGGAGGGTTTGTTACTGCCATTCAGACAGCTCGCTGAACAATGCCTCAGTATTTTTCCTGAGTTAAATCAGCTGTATCTGGATCAAATGGCGCTTATTGGTCATGTGAATGCCCAGAATTTGTTCAGGATTCATCAGGATGAGCATCGAATTGATCTGCTTAATGGCTTATTAAATATACAGCTATATACACCTCAAGATTTAAATCTGGAAAGTCCCCATGCCTTAGCAGAAATGCAGATTGATTCCAGGCTGGCTAAAGCAGAGGCTTTGGAAGAATTTTTTTTTCAGGATATTTACTTTCTGACTGGCGATTTAAAGCCCCAGCATTCCCTGTTTTTACGTGATAAAGCCAAACAGCTCCGTCAACTTATTATTGATCAAGTCTATATATGGGTTAATGCGCCTGACCGAGTTGCTAATTGCTTAAAACAGATGTCGCTTGTGCAGGCTGAAATCATCGACTCCTTTATGATTAAAGCCGAAGTTTATACTCAGCCTTGTATCAGTAATTGTCTTCAAAGTGGACATGAGATTCCGGCGCATGTTTTAAAACAGCTACAGCAAATCTTTTCCTTGCAATATTTGCAGCCAGATGAGTTTCTATCGATTCAGTCAGTGATGGATAGTCTGGATGCATTCTGTTTCAGTGCGCCCGAGTTTCTGCACCCAGCGACCTACCGTATTATCTCTTTATCCTTTGAAAACCGGTTCAATCTGCATGAACTGAATGACCATATTGACGATATCCGTTTGCTGTATCGGCATGCAGAAGAGCAAAGTCATCTACTGGGCTTTGTCCGGCTGATGAATCGTGATAGCTGGCATCGGAGTGATCTGCTATCCAAACGCAATTTTCTGGAAAATAATCCGTATTTATGGCAAAAAAAAGTCGCCAAACTTCCTTTATTTGATTGTCATCGGGTAGTGAACTGGCTATTTAAACAGCCTGCGGAAATCTTGGATTGGCTGAGCAGCAATATTCAACATAGCAGTGTGCGGGTAGCAGCAACAGCCTTAAGCTTTATCGATACGCATCATATTCATCCGCAGATTATTCTAGCCACCTTACAGTATTTTCAATATATCGCAGCACGTCTGTTTATTGATGATGTTCATCAATATGCCATTCAGCATTGCTGGTTTGAGCATGAGCGGAATCGAAAAGTTGTTCTCAAAGGGACGCGTCAGGCTATTGAGGATCATCGTATTGCGATTAGTCCATCGATTTTATATCTGGATGAATGGATCGGATTATTGTGGGATGTAGTGGCAATGGATGATCAGATGACTAAAAGAGTTTACGCTAACTTAAGTCGGGTGATGCAAGCTTATATGCAGCATCTGTATAAGATTACCTGTGATTTGCCTGAAGAGGTGTTGGCTTATATTCGGCCTCAAACTCAGCAAGACCGTAATTTTTATAACGTGCTACAACGTAACCAGATTCCATTTGTAGAGTTCAGGAAGCGTTTTTATTTACACGCCCGGCATGTGCGGGAATCCTGTTTTGACGGTTATATCCGCGATTATCTGCCGGAGTATTTTTCTACTCAAACAGAAGTGCCTAAGAATTTAAGCTGGACCAGTTTATTTATGCAGGCAGTTGCCTGGCATGAGCAGATTCAGAAGCAGGAAATTATTGCCAAGCTCAAAAAAGACTTTGCTTTAGCCAGCTGGAGGCCGCTGACACAGGCACATTTTCTACTGTATTTTAATTGGCGTTTTGAGGAGTTGAAAACACTAGAGCGGATTATTGAAGAGGCCAGAATATTCCGGAACTGTCTGGCTGCAAGTTATGCACAGCGTATAGTCGAAGGTGAATATGTGGCTTTTCGCATGTCACATCCTGCAATCAAATTACCTCTGATTTTAGGCTGTCAGTTGCAGAATGACCAAGTCATCTTTGATCAGCTTGAGTACCCAAATAATCAAAAAGCGGAAGTTGAATATATCAATATTGCCCAGCATTTTATTAACTGGTTAAACCTGCAGGCTTGACCTGATTCAGTGCTTTTCTGTCCGTGAAGCTTAACTTTTCCGGCAAAAATCGTTAGGCTATAGCCGTTCTTTTACGGTATCTCTTTTATGAAACAGGAAACTGCACTTAAGCTCTTAAAAGCAGGGGAAAATGTCTTTTTAACCGGTTCTGCGGGTGCAGGGAAAACTTATACGCTTAATCAATATATCAATTATCTGAAAGCTCGTAAGGTGTCGGTCGCTATTACTGCATCGACTGGTATTGCGGCAACGCATATGAATGGTATGACCATTCATACCTGGGCCGGAATCGGGATCAAAGACTTTTTGTCTGAAGAAGACCTGAAGCGCATGAAAGAGCGTAAATACCTGAAAGAACACTTGGAAAATGCGCAAGTTCTGATTATTGATGAAATTTCTATGCTGCATGCCAAGCAGCTCAATCTGGTCAATCAGGTGCTAAAATATTTCAAGGAAAGTGATGAAGCTTTTGGTGGGATTCAGGTCATTATAGCAGGGGACTTTTTCCAGTTACCACCCGTTGGGAAAAATGATGAGCGTAACCGCGATAAATTCTGCTTTATGTCGGATGCTTGGGTTGAAGCCAAGTTTCGGATTTGTTATCTGACCGAGCAGCATCGTCAGGGTAATGACTATCTGAATGATATTCTGAATGCCATTCGTGCGCAGGCCATTTCACCTGAACATCGTTCAGCGCTACAGGGTACACGTCAGCAGGATATTGGCGATACCTATACACGTCTCTATACCCACAATATGGATGTCGACAGCATTAACTTTAAGCATCTGAATGAAATTGATCAGGATTCACGCCAGTTTGATGCGCAATGTGATGGTAATGAAAAACTGATTGAAACCTTAAAGTCTTCAGTCCGTGCACCCGAAGCCTTAACCCTGAAAAAACATGCCAAGGTCATGTTCGTGAAAAATAACTTTGATATGGGCTATATCAATGGCAGCTTGGGCGAAGTAATTGGCTTTGAAGATGATGATGAGCATGGCGTGCTGCCAAAGGTCAAACTGACAGATGGAACTACATTAATTGTAGAGCCTGAAACCTGGTCGGTGGATAATGAAGCAGGCAAAACCATTGCCAGTTTCCAGCAGATTCCATTACGTCTGGCTTGGGCGATTACCATTCATAAGTCTCAAGGCATGACGCTAGAAGCTGCTGAGATTGACTTGAGCCATACCTTTGAAAAAGGTCAAGGTTATGTAGCATTATCCCGTTTGAAAAGCTTAAATGGTCTACGTTTGAAAGGCTTTAATGAACAGGCTCTGGAACTGGATAGTCTTGCCATTAAAGCTGATCGCCGCTTTCGGGAACTGTCGGATGAAGCTGAAGCGAATTTTGAAAACGTGGATTTGACTGTACAGCATAAGGCCTTTATCCGTCATTGTGGTGGTACTTTGAATGAAGTCGAGATCCAGCGTAATGAGAAGAAAATTGCCAAAAATGGTGGCAAGCAAAACTACGCGACTGCAACCTTGGATGAAACCCGTGAATTGTTTGAAGAAGGTTATGAGATTTCCGATATTGCCACTGAACGTGGCTTGACACCTGCCACTATTATTAATCATTTAGGACGTTTGCATAAAGAGCAAGGGCTGGATATCTCAGTAGCTCATCCGGGTGAGGAAGTTGTTGAACAAGTCCGCAAGATTTATAAGCGTCTGACTAAACGTCAAAACTCAGATCATTTCAATGATGACGGCAGTATTAAATTACGTCCGATCGTGGAACTGACCAGTCCGCGTATGGGTTATGATCAGGTACGTTTGGCTTTGCTGTTTGTGGAATAAAATTTGAGTTTTTAAATTTTAGTATTTAACGTGAGCTTTTACTTTTGAAAGATCAAAAGTAACAAAAATCTTTTGTTGGATTGAAGGTACATCCTGTACCTCAATCCAACGAGCGACATCCATGTCGCTGATCATGTGATTTAATACTTTGCAGTTCTTAATTTTAGAATATTAATTTTTAAGAATATTGCACAATCATGGTTAAAGGCTTATTGCGTTCCAATCAATAACGATAAAATCCCGGCTGCAATTAATGGCCCGACAGGGACACCACGAAGTACCGCGACACCTGCGACTGTACCAATTAATAGACCTGCAACGACATCAGGCTGACTCGACATCAGTTTCACCCCACGTCCACCAAGCCAGGCAACAAATAGACCGATTGCAATTGCCAGTAAAGATTTCCAGCTCAGAAATGATTTAAGAATACTGTCACCAGGAATTTTCCCGCTAGCAATCGGAGTCAATACGCCAATGGTTAAAATAATAATCCCGATATTTAGGCCATGTTGCTGTACATAAGGTAAGAGTTCATTGAGAGGCGTAATTTTCAGGACAATCAACACGGCCGCAGCAATGGTCACAGCAGTATTATGACTAAAAATACCGCAAGCCAGTAGAACCAGAAGAACAAGCAGATTCAGATCAAGTTGGGACATGAGGAGATAGGAAAAATGAAAAGTCACAGGATTATAGGCTTTTTAGCCATTTAAAGGGAGAAGACCTTATAAGAACTGAATCTGGTTAGTTTTCAGTATAGAATGCGCCTATCGCTCATTTAAACAGGTTTAGACAGATGCTATTGGAAAAAATGTTGCAATCACAAGGTTTTGGTTCACGAAAACATTGTCAGCAACTGATTAAAAATGGTGCTGTTTCGATTCAGGGCGAACTCATCGATAACCCCAAGCATAAGCTGAATCTGCAAGATCTGACCTTTAGCGTCTATGGTCATGAGTATCGCTATCGGGAAAAAGTATATATCGCGCTCAATAAGCCTCAAGATTATGAATGCTCACATCAGGCTACCCATCATTTCAGTGTATTTGATCTGTTTGATGATACCTTGTTAAACCGTGGAATCCAATGTGTAGGTCGTCTCGATCAGGACACCACCGGACTGTTATTGCTGACGGATGATGGTCAGTTTTTACAAGCGTTGACCCATCCTAAGAAACATGTAGCGAAAGTCTATCAGATGACTACTGCCGATCCCGTAACAGATGAGCAGATTCAACAGCTTGAACAGGGTGTGGAATTGAGAAATGAAAAAGGCACCTTTGCTGCTACAGATATTGTTCGTCTGGATGACAATCGTCTGCAAATGACCATTCATCAAGGGGTTTATCATCAGGTGAAACGTATGCTGGCAGCTGTTGGCAATAAAGTGGAACAGCTGCATCGTGCCCAGATTGGTGCGTTGGCCTTGAATGAGCTGGCAATAGGGGAATGGACCTATCTGGACGCAGAACAAGTGGCACAGGCAAAATTCCGTACCGGATAAAGTCTAGTATTTATTTCAGGAAACAATGGAATGTCACGAATTCATTGTCCTGAATAAATCCAAGTGACTCATAAAGTTTATGTGACTGATAATTGGTTTTTTGCGTTTCCAGGCTGATTCGAAGCGCATTTTCATGCCGGGCAAATAAAATAGCAGTATCAATCAGTTGTTTGGCTGCACCATGCCGGCGATAAGGCGGGCTAATATAGACATCGTCCAGCACATAATAAGTAGAACATGCGACTGAGGAAAATCTTAAATACAGCAGAATAAATCCGGTAAAAATATCATCCTTAGTGTTGATAAAAATGACAGTTTGACCATCTTCAAAACGCTGTTTCAAAAATTCGTAAGATAAATCCAGATTGGAAGAAGTACCATAAAATTGACGGTACTCATCAAATAAAACGGCCAGGTTAGGTAGATCTTCTGACTGGGCGCGTCGCACGATCATCGGCTTACTCCATGTTAATTTTATTATTTATCATTAACATCAAGCATAGCGAAGTTTGAAAGGAGAGAAACTTAAGAATTGTTCGTAAATGCAACAATGTTAAATTTTGTCGCTTTCACCTAAAATAGCATTCAGTTCTTCAAATAAATCAAAATGATCATCATCCAGATTCATTTCCTGATGATCTGCTGGAATCGCTGTAGCACTTGGACTTGAAGTTTGTTCTGACTTTAGTTCACTCTGTTTCTGCTTGCGTAACTTGATCAGCTGTTCCAGATTAATATTCTGATTTTCAATCGAGAAGGGGATTGATTTGGTCAGAACCACCTGTTTAAAAAAAAGACGAACTGCCTGAGCCGGCGTAATCCCCAATTGTTTAAATACTGCAAATGCCTGTTTCTTTTCTTGGGAATCCAGGCGAATTTGATAAACTTCAGTTTTTCTCATAATATTTTCAAAGCTTTAAATTACTTAACTTTTCGCCTTATTCTAATCGATAACTTCGGGATTTCAATCCTCAAGTTGCCGTTTTTAGAAAATAATCTGTAATGACAAGAGATTTACAGTGTCAATTCAAGTTTAGAGCTAAATTGCATCTGCTTTTGGGTAACTGGATCCGTAAACTGAATGTGTTTGGCCAGTAGCTGTAACGGTGCAGAAAAATCATCATCCGCCTTATGGGAAACCTGCGGATAAAAAGGATCATTCTGGATCGGAATCCCCAAATGACTTAAGTGTACCCTTAACTGATGCTGCTTTCCTGTATGTGGTTTTAGCTCATATTTGCCCCATTGCTGATCATGTTGCAGCAATTGAATTTCGGTTTCGCTATTAGGTTCTCCTTCTACCACCTGCATGGTATAAAAGGGCTGGCCTTTCTCCATTTTCAACTTTGTGATGAGCGGAAAACTTAAATCATCACGATAAGCCGCAATCGCATGATAGGTTTTCTGTACCTGCCGAGTCGCAAACATTTGCTGATAAACGCCACGCGATTGCACACATTTTGAAATCAGCACCACACCTGCCGTTTCACGATCCAATCGATGAATCGGAGTAAGATGTTCATTTCCAGTTTGCTGTTTTAGGCGTACCAGCAAGGTTTCCTGTACATATTGTCCAGTAGGACTCATGGTCAGAAAATGCGGTTTATCTACGACCAGCAGATGCTCATTTTCAAATAGAATCTGATGCTGAAAAGGAACATGCACTTCGTGTGCCAAAAAACGATAATAAAAACAATGAGTATTTGCTTGAAAAGAACTTTCGATGGTTAAGGTGTTGCCCTGAGCATCATAAACCAGACCATTATCGAAACGGGATTGCCATTCGCTCGACTCAATATGTGGAAATTGTGCACAGAGATAGGAATAGACTGTCTTGGGTGAATCAGCTGTCGCTTGCAGGAATACTTTACTTGCCGTAACCCCATTCAGCATGGGTGGGCTAAATTCAACAGTCGAAGTCATCACAACGTGGATCTATCTCTGGTCTGGAACGGATGCTGTGAAAAAATACAGTTTCTCACAGAGGTGAATAGGCTTTTAAAGCGTTGCGATGCTATCATAATTATTCTTTTTCATCATGTCGTGAGTAATATGCCTTATTCATTTAATGTCACTTTAAAACATGAAGATGACACCCAAAATCTGGCCAAAGTTCTGGCAAATAATTTTTCTTCGGGCGTTATATATCTGATTGGTGACTTGGGTGCGGGGAAAACCACGCTGACGCGTTATTACTTACAACAACTCGGTCATAAAGGCTCAGTAAAAAGTCCGACTTATACGCTGGTGGAGCCGTATCAGGTGAATGGTCAGGATATCTTTCATTTTGATTTATATCGTCTCAATGACCCTTATGAACTTGAATTGATGGGAATCCGGGATTATTTAGAAACTCCCAATGCGCTATTTCTATTTGAATGGCCTTCTAAGGGGGGTGATGAAATCCCGCAAGCCGATTTAATTATTGAAATTTTAAAATCAGAAGATGAGCTGACCCGTACTGCAAGTCTGATTTCTTCTAATCTGGCTTTACAGCAAGCTTTGGAGCGTGAATTCCCAAATGGTTGATGATTTAAGCATACGCCGTATCCGCGCACTTGATCCTGCGCTGGCGAACCAGATTGCCGCAGGTGAGGTGATTGAACGTCCTGCATCTGTGGTCAAGGAGTTGCTGGAAAACTCGATTGATGCAGGTGCGACCGAGCTGATCATCCGGGTGGAACAGGGCGGCAGTACGCTGATTGAAATCATTGATAATGGCCGAGGCATTCATTATGAGGATTTGCCACTAGCCGTGATGCGTCACGCGACCAGTAAGATTCAAACGGCTGAAGAGCTGCATGCGATTACCAGTTTGGGCTTTCGTGGTGAGGCGTTGGCCTCGATTGCTGCAGTGTCACGCCTGACTTTAACCAGTAGCCAGAATGAAGATGGCATTGGCTATCAGGTCGAAGTGAACGGTACGGCTTTTGATCATCAGGATATTCAACCGGTCGCAGCATCCAAAGGAACTCAGATCCGGGTGCAGGATTTATTCTTCAATGTTCCGGCGCGGCGCAAATTTCTGAAAAAGCCAGGCACTGAATTTGGACATATCGAAGAAATTGTTCGCCGTATGGCTTTAACGCATTTCGATCTTCGCTTTGTATTGGAACATAACCAAACCATCAAGCTGAATTTGCCGGTTGCCGATAGTGGTGCTTTGCGTTTTCAACGTGTGCAACAATTACTTGGCCGTCAGTTTACTGAAAATGCTTACTGGATTGATGCAGACAGTATCAATATGCGTTTATCAGGCTGGCTCGGACATCCTTTGGATGCACGGGCTCAAGCCGATCTGCAATATGTCTATGTGAATGGCCGGATCGTTAAAGACAAAACCATTTCGCACGCCCTGCGCATGGCCTATGATGGTATTCTGCATGGCCATCAGCATGCCGCTTATTTACTATTTCTGGAAATCGATCCAGAAAGCATCGATGTCAATGTACATCCGACCAAACACGAAATTCGTTTCCTGAACCAGCGTGAAGTACATGAATTTGTACGTCACTATGCCAAGGAAACTCTGGCGCAATTTCAGACTGCGAGTGCTGATCTGGCTGAGGCGATGAAAACTGAGTCTGAAGCTGTTGCGATAACACCTCAGCCGCGCTATCAAGAGCAGTTTAGCCTGCATCAGTCCGTAGCCACTCAACCGGTTATTCCAATCACATCTCCGTATCGTCAGCATGAAGAAGAAGCTTCTGATGTGTTAACGGATTTCGAGTCATCAGGTCCACAAACTGTGCATTATGCGCAGGATTATAATAAGTCATATTCGGGTTCACAGCAGCTGAATAATGCCTTGAAAAGTTATCTCGCGCCGTTAAGAGAAACTGAACCGGAAATCAATAATTCAGCATCGGATACATTTCAGTCACATTTACAAAGTAAAGTAGATGAGCATCCTTTGGGGATTGCGATCGCTCAACTGCATGGTATTTATATTCTGGCGCAAAATACCGAAGGCCTAATCATCGTAGATATGCATGCGGCGCATGAGCGTATTCTGCTGCAACAGATGAAAATGGCTTGGGATAAACCGGAATTCTGGATATCCCAGCAATTGCTGATTCCTAAAGTGGTGAGCATTAGTCGTATGCAAGCCATGCGTGTTGACGAGCTCAAAGATCAACTCGCTCGTTTAGGCCTGGAAATTGACCAGTATGGTGATGAACAGGTCATTGTACGGGGCGTACCGGCCATTTTGCATAAAGCTGATTTTGATGCCTTGATCCCTGAATTATTGAATGATCTGGATCCTAATGATCAGGGACAGGGTTTAATGCAGAAACGTGACCAGATTCTTGCAGGTATGGCCTGTCATGGTGCAGTACGTGCACATCGAATGTTGAGTCTGTCAGAAATGAACGCTTTGCTGCGCCAGATGGAACAAACTGAATTTGCGAGCCAATGTAATCATGGTCGTCCAACCTGGCGAGCATTTCCATTGTCTCAACTTGATAAACTTTTCGCTCGAGGAGAGTAGCCTTACATGTCCAATCAACTGCCGGTCATCAATTTAATGGGACCAACTGCAAGCGGTAAAACTGCTTTGGCATGTGAACTATACGAGCAAGGTCATTTTGAGCTGATTTCTGTCGATTCTGCGCTAGTTTATCGGGAAATGGACATTGGTACAGCGAAGCCATCTAAAGAGGAATTAGGGCGCTATCCGCATCATCTGATTGATATTATTAGCCCGCTCGAAGTCTATTCTGCAGCAAACTTTGTCGAAGATGCTTGCCGTCTGATTGATGATATTCATGCGCGTGGTAAAACACCAATTTTGGTGGGTGGCACCATGCTGTATTTTAAGGCCTTACTTGAAGGCTTGTCTGATAATTTACCAAGTGCAGATTATGCGGTGCGTGCCCAGATTGAAGAGAAAGCCGCTCATGAAGGGTGGGAAGCGGTGTATGCTGAATTATGTCAGGTAGATCCCTTAGCTGGCCAGAAATTTAAAGTCAGTGATAAACAGCGAATTATCCGTGCTTTAGAGGTTTTTAAGCTAACAGGAGAGCCGATTACAAAACTACAAGCAGAACAACCAAAAAATTTACCATATCGTTACAGTTTCCATAATTATGCCTTAATGCCCGATCGGTTAGAATTGCACAAACGTATTGAAAAACGTCTTGAAATTATGTGGAAAAACGGATTTTTAAATGAAGTTAAAGGATTAATGGGAAAATACGATTTTGACGAAAATTTACCCTCAATGCGTTCAGTAGGTTACCGCCAAGCCATAGAATTCTTAAAAAAAGGTGACCTAAGTCATGAAAAACAACGGGAAATGGAGGATAAGGCTTTATTTGCGACACGACAACTTGCCAAACGTCAATATACCTGGTTGAGATCTTTGCAAGAAAAGCATAAATTTACAACATATTTTACGCTCGAGCAGGCCCAAGAAGACTTGCGAAACTGTCACGGATAAAGCAAAATTTGAGTACTATCTTTTTTATAATTTTTAATTGAAAAATAGAGATAGTTTTTTGCGCTGATTTTTAAATTTTTGGAGTTATAACATGTCTAAAGGTCAAACTTTACAAGATCCATTCTTGAATTCTCTCCGTAAGGAACGTATTCCAGTTTCTATCTTCCTGGTAAACGGTATCAAATTACAAGGTCACATCGAGTCTTTTGACCAATACGTTGTATTATTAAAAAATACAGTAAGCCAAATGGTTTACAAACACGCGATTTCTACAGTTGTACCTGCACGTAACCCTCGTCCAGCTGGTGCTCCTGCTGGTCCACAAGGTGCCGGCTTCGGTGGTCAAGGCGGCGCAGGTGGCTTCGGCGGTCAAGGCGCTGCTGGTGGCTTCGGCGGTCAAGGTGGCTTCGGCGGTCAAGGCGCTGGCTTCGGCGGTCAAGGCGCTGGCTTCGGCGGTCAAGGCAGCTTCGGTAGTCAAGGTGGCTTCGGTAGTCAAGGTGGCTTCGGTGGTCAAGGTGCTGGTTTTGGTGGTCAAGGTGCTGGTTTTGGTGGTCAAGGCGCTGGTTTTGACAACGATTCAAAATTTGAAGATTCTTCTGACGACGAAAACAATCGTTAATCGGATCTGAAATAAAAAAGCCTCTTAATAAGAGGCTTTTTTATTGCTTAAAAAATTGAGCCATTAAAAAAAGCCAGCATTATACTGGCTTTCTTTTCTTAAATTAACGAGCGCGTTTAGGATCTAGCTGAGGATCTTTGATTTCTACATAGGCATTGCTACGGGTTTCACGTAACCAGCTATCTAGCTCAGCATCAAACTGGCGTTCACCCAGGATCTGGCGTGCCATACGTTCCTGATATTCCTGAGTCATATCTTGCTGACGTGTATCGGTCACTTGCAGGATATGCCAGCCAAATTGTGACTGGAACGGTTCACTAATCTGACCCACTGGCGTACTTTTCATACGCTGTTCAAATTCAGGTACCATGACACCTGGGCTGACCCAGCCTAAACTTCCGCCATCACGTGCTGAACCTGTGTCATTAGAGAAAGTAGACGCCAATACTGCAAAATCTTCACCTTGCTTAAGACGCGTATATAAGCTATCAATCATCTGTTTAGCATTTTCTGGGCTAACCACTTCTGATGTTTGAATCAGAATATGACGGGTCTGGTACTGAGGAACCAATGCTTTCTGCTCACCACCTTTACGCTCTAAAAGTTTCAGGACATGCACGCCATCTGCCGCAGGAATCAGTTCAGATGTTTGACCCGCTTGCAAAGTAGAAACACGTGCAGCGAGTTCGCCTGGGATTTCTGATAAATTTCGCACGCCCATATCAGACGCATCTACTTTAATATCGCCAGTTGAATATTTTTTGCTGATCGCCTGAATATCATTGCTGCTGCTTAAATCATTTCTTACTTGCGCAGCAATCTGTTGAGCATTTTCTCCGGTTATACGTAAATGCAGAACATGTACCTGGCTGCCTAACAGAGCTTGACCTTGCGGTGTATTCAGGAAGTTTTTCACATCCTGATCACTGATCTGGATACGTGAATTTACTGCTTGCTGGCGTAAACGGCTAAGTGCCAGATCTTCAGCAATACGGTTACGTAAAGAGGCATACGTATTCGGCGCGATAGCATCCAGTTTTTGCTGGAAAGCTTCCAAGCTAGGAGAGCCTGACTCACGTGCTACTTTAAGCACTGCTTCATTTAAAGATTTTTCATCTGGACGGATATTGTAGCGTTTGACCTGTTCCAGTTGAGCCTGACGTACAATTAGCTGTTCAAGTGCTTGTTGTTCAAGATAAGGTTGCGGTGGAACAGGCTTGTTTTGCTTTTGTAACTGGTGAGAAATTTCAGCAACGCTTTGTGCCAGATCACTACGCAGAATAGCGCTATTGTCGACAACAGCTACAACTTCATCTTTAGGTTGGGCAACAGCAAAAGTCGTCATCGCTGAAGAAAGACATAGCGCAAGTGCGGTCGCTTTAAAAATTTGTTTTAACTGTTTTGTCTTCATTAACGTTCTGTCCAAGTTTGATTGATATTGTTAAAACCTAGAATACGATTTTCTAGTAATGAGGTTAGCTTGTTGCTTAACCCGCCAAGACCTTTAAGCGTTACTTCAGCCATTACTGCACGTTTCGCTTTCACATCTGGGTCATTGATATCGTCTAAGTCATTGTAGTATGAGCGGCCATAGACAGATACTCCCCAACAGCATGACTCATAGTTTACGCCAAGTAAATATTCACGTGCGACACTATTATCCAGGTCAAATTGCGCATGGCCGACCAGACGCCAGTTATTGGCAATTGGCTGGATAAATGAGCCAACCACCTGATCATAACTTTCCTGGCGGTTTGGAATATCTTTACGATAGAAATAGCCTACGTTATATAGATTGCCCTGATCGCCCGTATAATAAACCTGTACATCACGCTGGGCATTGGAGCCATTCGACATCCAGCTAGAATTTAGGTTGACATGCACGTTTTTGTTTAACTGACTTCTAAGCTGAATAACTGGACCAGTATGGCTTTCACGGTCAAATTTATCTGCTTCACGATCTAATGTGACACGGCGATCTTCAAAGAAGAAACTTTGTCCCACACTGGCGCGTAATCGCTCTAAACCTTCTTCATTAAATAAACTGTAACTAAGACCTAAAGAAGCGAAGTTATTGTCTTCTAAGCGGTCATTACCATAGAAGCGGCGTGCACTAAATAATTGGTCATAATTAATTGAGGCTACGACAGAGTCAAAGTTTGGCTGATTGCGCTGATTTTCATACGGTGAATAAGCGTAAAACAGGCGAGGCGTCAAGGTCTGTAAATAGCGACCATCTTTTTCAAAAATTAAACCGGTGTCCAGCGTAAATTGTGGCACTACGATAGAATGATTTTCACTTGATGAGCTGGTTTGATTATTATTAATACGATCAATAGTATCTTGATCATAGAAAGTATTGATATTGCGTAATGTTGCCTGAGGAATGAAGAATGACCAAGGGGTAAAGTGATTATAGCGTACCGAGAAATCATTATAGATGCGTGTACCACTTGGTTGATAGATGGCTTCATCACCGGTATCAATATTTTCGATATTTCTGATGTCTTTCTGGAAATAAGCTGTATCGTTATTAAATTCGTATTGTAAACCCAGTGGGTTACCGGTCTTATAATTCACCAAAAGCTGCGGCAAACGCGCATAAGGGCGGTCTTCATCCAGAACGGCAGGATCAAGCGTCTGGAAATCTTCAACTTTAAATTGAGCTTTTAAGCCGGGGATACCATTTTTATAATTAACTTCCCAAGCACGGCGCAAGTTCAGGTCTGTTTTTGAATCTGGGTTATTATCCAGATCGGCAAAAAAGTCCTTGTCTGATGCGTAATTATATTCAAGATTTGTTAAGAACTGATCGTTGATTTGCCAGTTATGCAGGAAGTGCAGGTCTTTACGGTCTTTATTGCTATAACTTTCATCAGATGGCAGGTAGCCACCCCAAATCCGGCCTTCACCATAGTTTTCTGTTAGATAACGAAACTCGCCATCCAGCATCGCACCACGGTCACTAATATAACGTGGCGTAATGGTCGCATCATATTGTGGTGCCAAATTGAGATAAACCGGCACACCTAATTCCAGGCCGCCATCATTGGTAAATCCGAAAGTTGGCGTCAGAATCCCAGTGGTACGGCGATCATCGATTGGGAAGTTAAAATAAGGAACAGCGAGTACCGGAACATCTTTCACATAGAGCTTGGTATTACGGGTTTCACCGCGACCGGTTTCCTGATTCAGCTTGATTTGATCTGCCTGAATTTTCCAGGTCGGTTTCTGTTCAGGTGGACAGGTGGAATAGGTGGCATTTTCCAGTTCAAGCGTATCGTCAGAGGTTTTGGCAATCTTTTCAGCACGACCATGCGCATGCTGTTCTTCGGCAATGAAGAAACTGTTGTTTAAGTCACCTTGCTGGGTTTTCAGGTTGTAATTGATATCATCGCTTTGCGAAATCAAGCCACCTTGAGCCAATTGGACTTGACCTTCTGCCTTAGCATAAGTTTGAGTCTGATCAATCGTCACGCGTTCCGCACGAATCTGGCGACCTTCCTGATCAATGACCACATTGCCTTCTAAGTAGGAATCACCGGCCGGATTATAATGGCCATAGTCTGCAGTAATGGTTGAAGTTGCCTGTTCAGGGTCAATCGTCGGTGCATCAGGTGCAATAGGAGTGACCCAGGCACCTTCACAATAGGCTGAACTGAGATATTTACCTTGACGCTGCTGTGCTTCTGGTGAAGATTTATCCACATAATATTGTGAGAAGAATGCTTCACCGGGATAGGTCTCATTAATGCGCTGTTTGAGTTGTTCCGCATTTACATTGGATGAGTCATTTGATGCAGCATAGCTTGAGACCGAGCTACTACATAAAAGGGTTAAGATCGCAGTCGCTAGAGGGTTTATTTTAAAGTGATGCTTCATTTGTCTCATTAACCAATCATGCTTTTATCGCAATTAATTATTGTCGCATCATAGAGAAAAAGTTGATAAGTAGCTACACTTAGCACTTTAAAAACTCAGCCTGTACTAGAATTTATTGCAAATGAATACTCAACGCGAACAATTGATACAATCTTGGATTGCTTCTGTACTCGGTTCAGATCAATTTGAAACACATTTTTTAGCAGGCGATGCAAGTTTTCGTCGTTATGCACGAATCAAACTGAATAATAAAACATTTATGCTCATGGATGCACCACCAGAAAAAGAAGATTGTGTGCCTTTTGTGACGATTGATGAATTTTTTGATGCCCATGGCGTACGTGTTCCACACATTGTGGCCAAAGACCTGGAAAATGGCTTTTTGCTGCTCGAAGATTTTGGTGATGTGCTGTTATCAAATCTGCTAAATGATCAGACAGTTGATGCCTATTATGAGCAAAGTTTTAAACAGCTGATTCAGCTGCAGTCCATTCCTGGAGAAGGTCAGTTTCCTGCTTATTCTTATGAGAAGCTTATTTCTGAAATGGAGCTGCTGACTGACTGGATGCTGCCTGCTCTAAAAATTCAGCCAACAGAATCAGAGTCCGCTCTGATCAAGCGCACATTTGCGATACTGGCGAATGCTGCTTTGGCACAACCACAAGTCATTGTGCATCGTGATTTCCATAGCCGTAACCTGATGAAAATCGAAAATGAAACCGAACTGGGTGTGATTGATTTTCAGGATGCAGTAATCGGTGCTGATACCTATGACCTGATTTCGATTACCCGTGATGCCTATGTGCAGTGGAATGCAGATCGGGTGTATCGCTGGTTTAAAGTGTTCTATGACCTGTTACCAGCAGCGGCAAAACAGGACCGTGATTTCGAACAGTTCAAAAAAGATGCGGATATGATGGCCATTCAGCGGCATATCAAGATTTTAGGTATTTTTGTCCGCTTGTTTGAGCGAGATGGTAAATCAGGTTATCTCAAAGACCTGCCACGTGTGATGTGGTATCTATTGGAAGAAACCAAAGATTATCCAGAGTTACAGCCATTTATGCAGTTTATTCATGAAAAAGTCATGCCTGCCTTTGAAGCAAAATATGGTTCATACGAGGTAGCGGCCTAAATGAAAGCGATGATTCTCGCGGCTGGCTTGGGCAACCGCATGCGTCCTTTGACTTTGCATACGCCAAAACCTTTGCTTGAAGTAGGTGGCAAACCATTAATTGTCTGGCATATTGAAAAACTGGCTGCGATGGGCGTGAATGAAATTGTCATCAATACGGCTTGGTTAGGTGAAAAACTGGCTCAGGCGTTGGGTGATGGTTCACAGTTTGGTGTCAAGATTTTATGGTCACATGAAGGTGAAGGTCTGGAAACAGCCGGTGGCATTATTAATGCTTTACCACTGCTTGGTGATGAGCCTTTCATTTTGGTCAATGGCGATGTCTGGACGACTATGGACTTTGCACCTTTATTGAATGTTGAGCTGGGTGAAAATCTGGCACATCTGGTATTGGTACAAAACCCGGAACAGCATCCAAACGGTGATTTCACACTTGCTGACGGCAAGGCTTATACCTTTGATCAGCAGATCAGTGGTGAAAATCTGACTTTTAGCGGTGTATCAGTGATTCATCCGAAAATGTTTGCAGGCTTAGAGGCTGGAAAGCGTCCTTTGGCACCATTATTAAAAGCAGCAATGCTGGAAAATAAGATTGCTGCCTCTAAATTGACAGGCATTTGGGTAGATGTAGGAACGCCTGAGCGTTTGAATGCACTGGATTCAATGATCCGTGAAGGGAAGTCTGCTTAAGTGAATATTCACTAAGCACTCCCTACTGTGCCAATATAGAGAAAACGGTATACTTCCACTTAACTTTTTCGAGCGTTGATTGTTTATGCACACGTTTTTTCAAGAACTAAAGCAGGGTAGCCAGGCTTTAGGTTTAGAGCTGTCGGATGAAGCTTTAAATTTATTACTCAAGTACCAAGACGCTTTGGTACTGTGGAATAAAGCATACAATTTGACTGCAATCCGTGATCCTAAAGAAATGCTGGTCAAGCATCTGCTTGACAGTCTGAGTATTTTGAAGGATTTGCCTGCAGGTCGTTTGCTCGACATTGGGACTGGTGGTGGTATGCCGGGCATGATCATTGCTTTATGTCAGCCTGAGCGTGATTGCGTACTACTGGATTCAAATGGTAAAAAAATTCGTTTCCTCAAGCAGTTTATTGCAGACCTAAAATTAAAAAATGTCATTGCAGTACAAACCCGTGTGGAAAATGAAGACAGTATCAATGAGCTGGGTCAGTTTGATGTGATTACCAGTCGTGCATTTGCTTCATTGACAGATTTTGTGAATGCGTCTAAACCGTATATGCATGAGCAGAGTATTATTGCTTCCATGAAAGGTTTGATTCCTGAAGAGGAAGTGGCAGCATTAAAAGATGAATTTAGCTGTCAGATTATTGAACTGAAGGTTCCGCGCTTGGACGAACAACGTCATTTACTTCTATTAAAACGTATTTAAAATTTTTGAAGGATCGGGGTCAACATGGCACAAATTATTGCGATTGCCAACCAGAAAGGTGGTGTCGGTAAAACCACAACCGCAGTAAATTTGGCGGCATCTCTCGCTGTGCTAAAAAAACGCGTTTTGCTTGTGGATATGGATTCTCAAGGTAACGCGACCATGGGGTCGGGGATTCAGAAAAATGACCTGCTGTATTCAGTGACTGATGTATTGCTGGGTGAAGTGCCGATTGAAACTGCGATCACCAAGGCTGAAGTTGGATACAAGGTTTTAGGGGCAAACCGTGACCTGGCTGGTGTGGAGCTGGCGATTGCTGAGCAAAAAGGCCGTGAATTTATTTTGCGTGAAGCTTTGCAGGAAATTGAATCCTCATTCGACTATATCATTGTTGATTGTGCACCAAGCTTAAGCTTGATTACCGTGAATGCACTGGCAGCGGTGGATGGCGTGATTATTCCGATGCAATGCGAATATTATGCTCTCGAAGGCCTGGCTGATCTGACACAAACCATTGACCGCATTCAGCAAGCACTTAATCCAGATCTGCAGATCGTGGGTGTATTGCGTACCATGTATGATGCTCGAAATGCCTTGACCCGTGATGTTTCAGAAGAGTTAGAGCAATATTTTGGTAAAAAACTTTATGAAACCGTGATTCCACGTAATATCCGTCTAGCTGAAGCGCCGGCACATGGTCTACCGGTTATTTATTTTGAAAAAAGTTCAAAGGGTGCAGTTGCTTACTTAAATCTGGCAGCTGAAGTATTAAAGAAAAGCAAAGTGAAAAAAGGAAGTAAAGCATGACCGTCAAGAAACGTGGACTCGCCAAAGGTCGTGGTTTAGATGCCTTGCTGGGATCAATTCAAAAAGAAAAATTACAACTCGAAGCACAAGGTCTTGATCATGGTCAGTTGAAACAGATTGATGTCAATCTGCTGAAACGTGGTGAATATCAGCCACGTCGTTATATTAATGAGCAGGATCTGCAGGAACTGGCCGCATCGATTGAAAAGCATGGCATCATGCAGCCAATCGTGATCCGTCCGGTCGATGATGAACGCTATCCATACGAGATTATTGCGGGTGAGCGTCGTTGGCGTGCGGCACAGTTAGCAGGTCTGACTGAAGTTCCTGCGATTGTGCGTGAGCTGAATGATCAGGTCGCAATTGCATTAGCTTTAATCGAAAACATTCAGCGTCAGGACCTGAACCCGATTGATCAGGCGATGGCTTTGCAGCGTTTCCATGACGAGTTTGGTTTAAGCCATCAGGAAATTGCCGATACCGTCGGTAAGGCACGTACTACAGTAAGTAATCTACTGCGTCTGCTAACTCTGGCTGAAGAAGTAAAAGACTTTATGCAGCAGGGCCTGCTGGATATGGGACATGCACGTGCCATCCTGACTTTGAAGGCTAAAGATCAGCTTAAAGTTGCTGAGATGGTCATTGAAAAGAGTCTGTCAGTACGCCAAACCGAACAGTTGGTACGCGACTACAATGCACCGAAAACAGAAAAACCAAAAGCAGCGATTGCGCCGGACATTCAGCAGTTGACTCAACGTCTGTCTGAGCGCTTTAGTGCGGATGTTAAAATTGACTACAACAAGCAAGGGAAAGGCAAACTGGTCATTAGCTATCATTCTTTAGAAGAGCTGGACGGGATTCTTTCGATCCTGGGCGACGAATAATTAATTTAAAATTTGTTTTTATTGGGGAATAAATCAGATGTGGGAATTGGTTAAAGCAGGCGGCTGGTTGATGCTGCCGCTGGTATTGTGTTCGATATTTATGCTAGCGATCTCGGTCGAGCGCTTCATTCGTTTAAAAAAGAGTCTGGTACTGCCCAACTCACTTCTGATGGGTCCTGCACAAAATGCAGACCAAGCTATGCAAAAGCTGCAACAAAGTTCAGCTTTGAAAAACAGTACTTTGGGTCGTGTATTTACTGCTGGTTTTGAAGCGTGTCACCAGTCTGAGCAATATGCTCGTGCCCAGATGGAAGTGGTAGCTTCACAGGAAATTGGCTATCTGGAAAAGAATATTAATTTTCTGGGTACTTTGAGTGCAGTAGCACCTCTACTCGGTTTGCTCGGTACAGTGATTGGAATTATTGAATCATTTTTAATGATTGATGTCGGTACTAATAGTGACCCGGTGTTAATGATGCCCGGTATTTCCAAAGCACTGATCACGACAGCAGCGGGTATGCTGATTGCTATTCCTGCTTTATTTGCACATCGTTATTTCCAGCGTCTGGTTCAGGAATATGTAGCGGAACTTGAGCAGCAAGCAACGTTATTTCATGCCAACCTGTTCTATTTAAATGCTTCAGATGATGTAGAAGAACGCATCAAGAAAGCAAGTTAGGAGCAGGGGCATGAAATTTAAACGTAACCAGGTGGAAGATGTACATATCAATCTGACGCCCATGATTGATTGCCTGCTATTTATTTTGGTCTTTCTGCTGCTTTCAACCACGTTTAACCAGATGAGCCGAATGAACCTGACGCTTCCAGATGCGCAAGGTGTACCGCCCAAGAATTTTGATCAGAAAATTGAAGTGATTGTGGATTCCAATGGCCACTATGCCGTGAATGGTCAGTCTATTGCCAGTAAAGATGCAGCAGATTTAAATACGGCAATTAAACAGATTTCGAATGAACGTCGTGATTTAATGTTTGTCATTGCCGCTGATGCAAAAGCGACACATCAGGATGTTATTCGTGTCATGGACGTTGCAGGGCAACTTGGCTTTGTTAATGTCAACATCAGTACGAAAGTACCAACTCGAGGTTATTAGTGAAGCACGATTTTAAGGTCTATCTTCGCCTTTTAAGCTATTTAAAACCATTTTGGGGCACAGCCTTAATTGTCCTGCTTGGTTTCTCTATGAATGCGGCCACAGAAGTTTCTGTAGCCAAATTACTGGAATATATCATTGAGGCGATACAAAACAGAGACCAGGGTTTCACCTTACTTTTCCCATTCTTAGTGGTAGTACTGATGTTCTTCCGGGGCTTAGGTCTATTCCTCGGTGGGTATTATACGGCGGTCATCTCCCGTAATCTGGTATTTAATATTCGTCAGGAAGTCTTTGCCAAAATATTGCGTTTGCCTGCGCAATATTTTCTGGACAATACCAGCGGTCATATTACGGCCAAAATTATGTATAACGTTGAGCAGCTCACCGCAGCCTCAACTGAAGCACTTAGAACGATCATTCAGCAAGGTCTGATCACTATTGCCTTATTGGGATATCTTTTATATACCAACTGGCGTTTAACCATGTGTATTCTGATCTTTGGACCCGTGATTGGTTTTGTGATCAGTAAAGCTTCAAAACGGATGCGCAAGCTATCACAACAGGTTCAGGACACTATGGGTGATGTGAACCATGTGGTTCAGGAAACGGTAAATGCTAATCTGATTGTCAAAGGTTTTGGTGGTCAGATTTATGAGCAGGAACGCTTTAAACAGAATTCTTTGGAAAATCTACGCCGTGGCTTGAAAATGGTGGCAGTACAGCAGCTGAACAGTCCAGTGGTACAGCTGATCATGTCAGTTTCACTCAGTATCGTGATGTATATTGCATTGCGCCCACAAATTTTGGGAGATACGACTGCGGGTGAATTTGTTGCTTATATTACAGCTGCTGGCATGTTGGCGCGACCAATCAAGACATTAACTGATGTGAATGAAAAAATTCAGCGTGGTATGGCGGCCGCACATTCTGTGTTTGAATTGCTAGATATGCCTGAAGAGCATAATACCGGCAAACTCAATGATGCCTTAAAAGGCAACATTCAATTTAAAGATGTCAATCTGGTTTATGGCGATGGTCACCATGCGATTCATGACTTTAACCTAGAAGTGAAAGCGGGCGAGACTGTAGCATTGGTTGGGCGTTCAGGAGCAGGTAAAACCTCGCTGGTGAATCTGTTGGTACGTTATCAGGAAACTTCATCCGGGCAAATTTTACTGGATCAAAAACCGATTACTGATTATGAGTTGACTGCTTTACGTACCCAGATCGCGATGGTAAACCAGCAGGTAGTGCTGTTTAACCGTACTGTTCGTGAAAATATTGCTTATGGCCAGCTAGAAAATGCGAGTGATGAAGAAATCATTGCAGCGGCAAAAGCTGCCTATGCACATGATTTCATTATGGCCTT
The DNA here is from genome assembly GCF_013419565.1 of Acinetobacter sp. YH12072. NCBI lineage: Bacteria > Pseudomonadati > Pseudomonadota > Gammaproteobacteria > Moraxellales > Moraxellaceae > Acinetobacter > Acinetobacter sp. YH12072. The sequence goes on from NZ_VOZV01000025.1 coordinate 33,108, forward strand.
GCCACAAGGTTATGATACGCCACTAGGTGCTCAAGGTCTGAATCTGTCAGGTGGTCAGCGTCAGCGTATTGCGATCGCCCGTGCTATTCTGAAAAATGCACCGATTCTGATTCTGGATGAAGCGACCAGTGCGCTGGATAATGAATCTGAATACTTTATTCAGCGTGCCTTTGATCAGGCGATGCGAGATCGGACTACGATTGTGATTGCCCACCGTCTATCAACAATTGAAAATGCCGACCGCATTGTAGTGATGGATCAAGGTCGTATTATAGAGCAGGGTAATCATGCTGAGCTGATTGCACGTCAAGGTGCTTATTATCAGCTGCACCAACGTAATTTCGAGGAACATTAAGTCATGGCTTTGGCACAGATCATTCAGGATGCTTGGAATACACAGGCAAAGTGGCTGGTTGTGCTGCGTCCTTTGTCCTGGCTTTACCGCTTGGGTTTTGTCAGTAACCACTGGCTTTACCGTAAAGGGATTAAAAAAAGCTATACCGCACCTATTCCAGTAATGGTGATTGGAAATATTACCGTAGGTGGGAGTGGTAAAACACCTTTACTGATTCATCTGGTGGATTACCTCACTGAAAAAGGCCTACGGATTGGTGTAATCAGTCGAGGTTATGGTGGTAAAGGTCCTTTTCCTGCTTATGTAGATTTAAATACCTTGCCTGAAGTGGTAGGTGATGAACCAGCCTTAATTGTCCAAGCGACTGGTGTGCCGATGGCTATAGGGCCAAATCGTCAAAAGAGCATTGAGCTTCTGCTAGAAAAGCATGCACTGGATTTAATTATTTGTGATGACGGTTTGCAGCACTGGGCTTTAAATCGTCAGATTGAATGGATTGTGCTGGATAATAACCGAGGCTTGGGCAACCAGAAACTTTTACCAGAAGGTTATCTGCGTGAACCCGTTACCCGGTTGGAAAAAGGTACCGTGATTGAACATGCAGCAAATCCAGTTTCGCCTTTGCATATGCATCTTGCAGCCTCTCAGCCGTATTTATTAAATCAGGATGTTATCAAAAGCTTTGATCCAACTGCGGCTTTCTATGCAGTAGTCGGCATCGGTTTTCCACAGCGTTTTTATCAAACACTAGAACATCTGGGGCTGCAGCAATTTCAGTGTCATGAATTTCCAGATCATCATGATTATGAAATTGAAGATCTGCAATTCGATGACAATAGTCCGATCATTACTACTGAAAAAGATGCAGTTAAAATTATGGCATTACTCAAACAGTATCCAGATTATCAGCGGGATATCTGGGTGGTGCCGGTCGATGCAGTCTTGTCACCTGCCTGTTATACAATATTGCAGCAGCAATTAGAGCAACAGGGTATTTCTATTTCCTAAGGTTTATTTACGATGAAACATATAGTTATTCCTGCACGCTTCTCCAGTTCACGTTTGCCGGGTAAACCTTTGCTGGAAATCCATGGTCGTCCGATGATTCTGCGTGTCGTGGATCAGGCCAAAAAAGTACAGGGCTTTGATGACCTGTGTGTGGCAACAGATGATGAACGTATTGCCGAAGTTTGCCGTGCTGAAGGTGTTGATGTGGTCCTGACTTCAGCAGATCATCCATCAGGTACCGATCGTCTAAGCGAGGTAGCTCGAATCAAGGGCTGGGCGAGTGATGACATTATCGTGAATGTACAGGGTGATGAACCTTTATTGCCAGCCCAGTTAGTTAAACAGGTCGCGCAACTCTTAGAAGATCAACCAGCTTGCTCAATGTCGACTCTGTGTGAGTCAATCCATCATTTAGAGGAATTCAAGCGTGACAGCATTGTTAAGGTTGTGATGTCTAAGCACAATCAGGCATTGTATTTTAGTCGTGCTACGATTCCTTATGACCGTGATGGTGCCAAGCTGGCTGAACAGAAACTGCATGATCAGGCTTATCGCCATTTGGGCTTATATGCTTACCGCGTGAAACTATTACAGGAATATGTGACCTGGGAAATGGGTGTGCTGGAAAAACTGGAATCTTTAGAACAGTTACGTGTCCTGGAAAATGGTCACCGTATTGCCATTGCTGTGGCAGAAGCCAATTTACCGCCAGGTGTCGATACGCAGGAAGATCTGGATCGCTTGAACCAGATGGATCCATCTTCTTTTGCTTAATTTGAGAATTCTCCATGCCGCTTGATGTCAATGCACAGATTTATCCATGGCAGCAACAGGTTTGGGATACGCTAACCGGGCGTTTTCCTAAGCTTGGGCATGGTTTATTGTTCTATGGAAAAAAAGGCTGTGGTAAAGAAGCCTTTGCCCAGCAGTTTCTGGCCTGGGTTTTATGCTTGAACCGTCAGCCTGATGGGCCATGCGGTGAGTGTGGTAGCTGTCAGTGGCTGAAAGCGGATACCCATCCGAATTACGTCTATATCAGCACGGATGAAGATAATAAAAAACAGAATGCCAAAATTAAAATTGAAAAAATCCGTGATCTTCTGCCTTTTGTACAGCAGACCGTCGATGGCTGGCGTGTCATTGTCATTGAACCCGCTGAAGCATTAAATATTGCCTCTTCCAATGCCTTGCTGAAAACTCTGGAAGAACCGGGTGAAAATATTGTCATTATTCTGCTTGCGGATCATTATCTGAAATTGCCTGCAACTATTCGCAGCCGTTTACAGCATTTTGCCTTGGACCGGATTTCATCAGTGCAATTCAGTGAATTTGTAGAAGCGCAGTTACCTGAAGCAGGTTCGAGCCAGCAGCAGTTATTGATGAATTTATCCAATCAGATGCCTTTGCAAGCGATTGAGGTTGCACAAAGTTCATGGCTGCCACTACGTCAGGAATTCATGGAAGACTGGAAAAAACTGGTTATTCAAAAAAATATGCCAATAGCAATTGCGACCAAATGGAATAAAAGCCTGAGTTTTGGTGAATTTGGTCAAATGTTTGAATACTTGTTGTCCGATTTAATTTGTGTCAAGCTAAATCAGGCCGTAAAAAACATTGATCTGGACTTTAATGTATTGGCCGAACAATATTCATTGGAAATACTTTTTAAAATTTATGAGGATTTTCAGCGAGCCAAGCAATATCTAGAGCAGAACGTACAAAGTAATTTGGTGCTCGATGAATTGTGTATCAAGCTGATGAATCTTTAGCTTAAGGGGAAAACAAGATGCAACCACGTATGGGCGGTATTATTCAGGCCAATATTCCGGATATTGAAACACTATTTGCCAGTTATATGCCATATGTTGTAGGTGGTGGACTTTTTATTCCTTCCAAGCAGCCAGTCAAGCTGGGTGAAGAAGTTTTTGTTTTGACGACTTTGCCTGAACAGACGCAGAAAATTCCATTAACCGGAAAAGTGATCTGGGTGTCTCAAAAGCAGAATGGCATCAAGCCACAAGGTTTTGGGATTCAGCTCACCGGTGAAAAAGGCGTTTTCTTCAAAAATGAAGCAGATCGTCTGGTTGCGGGTCTTAAATCTGATGGACGTAAAAGTTACACTATGTAGTTAATTTACCTTTGGTAGGGACTCATTGTGTTTGTAGATACTCATTGCCATTTAACGCTGCTCGATTTAACACCTTATAACGGTGATCTGGATCAGGCGCTCGCTCAGGCCCGTGAAGCAGGCGTATCCAAGTTTATGAGTATCTCGGTGGATCTGGATGATCATATCGAGCTGGCGAAAATCGCGGCCCGTCATCCTGATGTCGGTTATACCGTCGGTGTACATCCTTGCGAAGATGCGGCGACAATGGCGCGTGCGACCACTGAATATCTGGTTGAACTGGCACAACCGGAAAAAGTCTGGGCGCTGGGTGAAACGGGGCTCGATTATTATCACAGCACCGATTTTATTGCCGAGCAAAAAGACTGTTTTGCCCGTCATATTCATGCCTCACAAATTGTGAAAAAACCTGTCGTTGTGCATACCCGTTCTGCCAAGCATGACACGGTTGATATTATTCGTGCAGAGAAATCTACCCATGGCATTTTGCACTGTTTTACCGAAGACTGGGAAACCGCTAAAGCTGTTTTAGACTGCGGTTACTATGTGTCTTTCTCCGGTATTGTTTCTTTTAAAAATGCCCAGGATTTGCGTGACGTGGCCAAACAGGTTCCACTTGATCGGGTTTTAATCGAAACGGATAGTCCTTACCTTGCTCCAATGCCATATCGTGGCAAATCTAATGAACCAAAATACGTTCCTTATGTAGCCAAAGCGCTTTGCGATGTATATGATAAGTCGCTAGAAGAAATGGCTTATATCACAAAGCAGAACTTTGAGAATCTTCTGAATTCAAAGTAAGTAAAGTTAGATAAGAGTACAAGAGAGTTATAGGGTGAAGATGGATCGTCAGGCTCAGTTTCGAGCAAGAGAAACCTTGATTTTTCAAGTTGCAGAACAGTTACTGCTAGAAAATGGTGAAGCAGGGATGACCCTGGATGCACTGGCAGCAGAACTGGATCTGGCCAAAGGCACTCTTTATAAGCATTTCCAGAGTAAAGATGAATTGTACATATTGCTGATTATCCGTAATGAGCGCATGTTGCTGGAAATGATCCAGGATAGTGATAAGGCTTTTCCTGAACATCTGGCATTCTTTATGTTGCATCATCTGCATCACCCTGAACGTACTGTCCTTTTTCATCAGATTGAAGAACGTCTTTCTACAACAGGTGTTGGAATTCAGCACCTGTTTAGCGAACTTTATCAGGTGCGCAAACAGCGCTTACGTTTGATTATCCGTATGACTGAAAGCTATTTGGCTTCAATCAATAGCAGCATGTCGGTGCGTGATTATCTGGCCTCAATTTGGTCGATGACCCATGGTGCAGCTGCGATTCTGAACTCCAGTTTTTATCAGCGCTATCTCGGTTCACGCGATACCTTGCGCGTTGCCCTTATTGATCAAGCTTTAGCTTTACCGAAACAGGTCCATCCTGCCGAGCAGTTCGCCTAAGAGTTGCCTATGATCAGATCACATCACGCCTCCATTCGTGGATTCACTCTAATCGAAGTGATGGTGGTGATTGTGATTATGAGTATTATGGCATCACTAGTTGTATTGAATATTGGTGGAGTAGATCAGCGCAAGGCAATGCAGGCACGAGAAGTCCTGTTACTGGATTTGCAAAGAATCTTGCGGGAAGCTAATGATCAATCCCGTATTCTTGCACTTGATGTTCAGGCTGCCACTGATGTTTCACCATTTCACTACGGAGTCGTGGAATATCGTTTGCCTAATCAGGCAGAATCGACTTTAAATCAGCAGAAATGGCAAAGTTATGCGGAGTTTAATCTGCGCAGTTTACCAGAGCAGGTCTCTTTCCGGATTCAGCCTTTAGAGCAGCGTTATAATAATGCCCAAAATCGGGATCTTACTGAAGCCAATGCACCCAAGCTGATCTGGTTAGGCAATGGTGAAGTTAAACCGGTCAGAATCCAGTTCTATCTGGAAGATCGTGAAGTGGGCAATCCGATTGATATTGATCATTTGGGTAAAGTTCATGAAAGCTAGGGTTTTCAAGCAGAGTGCCAGAGCTGATGTAATCAAGCCGTTTAAGCCGAATGCTGATCGTGCGCACTCCGAGCGTAGCTCTTCGTCTTGCGCAGCGGTGAAACAGCGTTTCACTCATCGCGGCTCATCAAGCACAGCTTTCGGACTTTCTTGCGCGACAATGCCGCTCAGGTCGAGGATTACTCGACTTAATCGTGCCTCAGGATTTACCTTGCTGGAAGTGATGGTCGCGCTGGCGATCTTTGCTACAGCAGCCATGACCCTGACTAAGGTTGCCATGCAATATACCCAATCGACTTCGAATGCCATTTTGAGAACCCAAGCCCAGTTTGTTGCCTTGAATGAAGCGGCACTGATGGAAATTAATCAGCAGTGGCTTACTGGTACAGAATCGAAGCAGCTCACCCAACAAGGTGAAACCTGGCAAATTGATAAGCGCAGTGAGCCTACTGTAAGTCCTAATGTGCAGCGTATTGAGTTACAGGTAAGTCTGGTCAATACTGAAACCGGTCAGGCAGAAAATGGAATTAGCAGCTTGATGTTCTTTAATCACCGGATGAATGAAGCGCCATGAAGTCTAAGGGATTTACGCTGGTCGAACTACTGGTTGCTATTGCTATTTTTGCCGTATTATCTACTCTAGGATGGAAAGTATTTGATTATATTGTGCAAACCAAAGACCGTAATGCGGTGCATGAACAGCGCTTAAGTCAGTTGCAAGATACTTATCAGCAGATCTTGCGTGATACAGTACAAGCGGTGCCTTTGACGGCCAATATTAATGGTGATATTCAGCCGGCACTGGTTTTGCAAAACGGGCGTTTTAACTTTAGTAAGACTGGAGTCACCGATCCTCTGGAAGAGGGGATTTCTCCAGATGAACGGGTTGAATATCAGTACCGGGCAGATGAACAAAAACTCTATCGCCTGAAATACCGGAATTTAAACCAGACCGGTCGTGATCAACCTGAATCCAGCGTGTTGTTGTCCGATGTTGAGCAGTTTCAGATCGTAGTGCTTAATCCGAATGAAATGACCCAATGGCCAGACTCATCTTTTGATTTAAATCGGATTGAGCAAAAACAGCGTCTACCCAAAGGCATTAAAATCAACTTAATGGTTAATGGGGTTAGTTATGAGTGGATTTTTAGTTTATTGAATACAGATTTCCTGCTTGAAACCCAAAAGTTAACCTGACAAAGAATAATAAAATGCAGATGAACAAAGCAATGATGATCAAACAGCAGAAGGGGATTGCTCTGATTACCATTCTAGTGATGGTGGCGCTTGCAACTATTTTGGCTGCGACTATTGCTAAACGTCAGGCTGCAACTGTTGAAAGTACCGCTTATTTAATGCGACAAAACCAGTCTTTGATGTATGCCAAAAGTGCTGAAGCGTTTTTTTCTGAATTGCTGGTGGATGACGCAGAGAATGCAGCAGAAGTTGATCATTTAAATGAAACCTGGGCGCAGCCAATGCCGGCTTTTCCGGTTGAAGATGGTTATGTCTCGGGAATACTGCAAGATGAGTCAGGTAAGTTTAATTTAAATAGCCTGATTACAGCAGAAGGCACGGTGAATGAAAATGCTAAAGCTTGGTTCGAGCTGATATTAAAACGTGCTGGATTGCCAGAGCAGTTGAGTGAAGCCGTGATCGACTGGCAGGATGAAGATGAAATGCCGAGTGGCCCAATGGGTGCAGAGTCCAATTATTATCAGGGATTGCCGAATGGTTCTCTGCCTCCGAATGCCAAATTTCATAGCGTTGAAGAGCTGAAACTGGTACGAGGCTTTGAAGAAAATAAGTACAAACTAATTGCACCTTATCTCAGTGCTGCGCCTGTAGCAGACAGTACAGTCAATATTAATACCGCCACTGCATTTCTTTTGGCGAGCATGGATGAAAAGTTGGATGTGAATGCTGTGCAGCAATTGCTGGATCTCCGTCAGGCAAATCTGGAATATTTTTCCAATGTAGCTGATCTCTGGACACTAGAACCCTTTGCTCAGGTGGATGCAGCCAAACATAACCTGTTTAATAACCTGCTTGGGGTGCAATCCAATCACTTTAAAGCACGTATCGAAGTGATGCTGAGTGAACGTAAACGTCAGTTTAGTAGTGATCTAGTGCGGCAGGACAAGAAAGTTTATATTGCCTATCGAAGCATGGCGCCTTTTTAAAATATCACCATTTTAGAATGCTCTCATTTCTTGAATTTGATTGGCGTAGCCTCAATTCCTTTTCCCTATCATGACGAACTGCAAAATTAATCCTCATAGGTTTACTTTTGCTTTATAATTGAAATTAATTCACCTATTTTTTGACGACATTACGGCATATGTTAATTCGTAAGTTATTTAAGTTTGAAAATGCTCATATTGTGCGTAACTGCACCTCGGATCGCTGTAAACGTTCGATCCATGGTCACAGTTATAAAGTCGAGTTATTGCTGAAAGCGTCGAAGTTGGATCATGGCCAGATGGTATATGATTTTGGTCTGCTCAAAGGGGTGATTAAGGATTTCTTTGATTCTTTTGACCATGCGATCTGCTTCTGGCAAAAAGATGATCCTGAATATATTCAGGCATGTAAAAACTTTAGTGCACGCTGGGTATCTTTGCCGGTTTCGCCATCTGCAGAACAGTTTTCACGTATTTTCTTCTTCTTGGCTCAGCAGGTACTGGCATCTACTGTCACCCAGAATGGTGAAGGGGATGTTGAAGTTTATTCTGTGATTGTGCATGAAACTGATACCGGCTATGCGCAAAGCTTCCTGGAAGATATCCAGAATGAACAGATGGGTCCACTTAGCCTGGAACAGATTGAATTCTCGGAGCAGGTGCGGGCAGAATGGACAGATCCAGAGATGTTTGCGAAACTGAAACAGGGTCTTCTATTTCATAATCCGGCTGTGGATCTGCAAGTCCAGCCTTAAAAATTCGAATATAAACGCAGACTGACATAGATTTAGGATTGAAGCATGTCTTTAAATGAACAGCAAATTGCGAAACTGAATAAAGTTCAGTTAGATGACAGCTGGAAATATGGACTCAGTGATTTTTTACTGAGTCCGAAAATGGATGCGTTAAAAACGTTTTTAATTGAAGAAAAAAAAGCAGACAAGGTAATTTATCCACCAAATCACCTGATTTTTAATGCTTTGAATACGACGCCATTAGACCGGGTTAAAGTGGTCATTATTGGTCAGGACCCTTATCATGGTCCGAATCAGGCGCATGGTTTAAGCTTCTCGGTGCAAAAAGGGGTTGCATTACCTCCATCTTTACGTAATATTTTTCATGAGTTACATAATGATTTAGGCGTAAAAATCCCTAAACATGGTGATTTAACTCATTGGGCGGAACAGGGTGTACTTCTGCTCAACGCTGTACTGACTGTAGAGGCAGCACAGCCAACTTCACATCAGAAACGTGGCTGGGAAGAATTCACAGATCACGTCATTGATGTATTGAATGAACAACGTGAACATATCGTTTTTATTCTTTGGGGCGCATACGCACAGCGTAAAGGACAGCGCATTGATCAAAATAAACACCTGGTCTTAAAGGCGGCACATCCTTCGCCTTTGTCAGCAAACCGCGGTGGTTTTTTTGGTTGTAAAGTTTTTTCGAAAACGAATAATTATCTCAAACAACATGGCATTGAGCCTATAGATTGGCAGCTGGACGCATGACTTATTCTCCTGTAACTAAACCTTATCATCCTGACCTGATTGTTGAACAAGCCAATAATGGCTGGCGCATTGTTCGCCTGAATCGTCCAAAATCATTACACGCTTTAGATGAATCCCTGGTTTCTGCACTACTGGAAGTTTTTCAGGACTTTCATACAGATGACAGCGTTAAAGCGATCTGGCTGGATTCAACTACACCTAAAGCATTTTGTGCCGGTGGCGATGTGCGTAAGCTGCGTCAATTAGTAATTAATGATGAAGTGGCAACGGCCAATAAGTTTTTTGAACAGGAATATGCGCTAGATTTATTGCTGCATAACTATGCCAAGCCGGTATTGGTCTGGGGGGAAGGTTATGTCATGGGTGGCGGTTTAGGCCTGTTTATGGCGGCTCCATTCCGTTTGGTGACGCCGTATTCACGTCTGGCCATGCCTGAGATTAATATCGGTTTATATCCAGATGTAGGTGCGACCCGTTTCCTGGCAGACCGTGGAGCGATTGGTCTGTTTACCGGTTTAACGGGTTCCATTATGACCGCTGCTGGTGCATATGGGATTGGCTGGGCGACTCATATCTGTGATGCACAGCGTGATTCAGTATTAGATAAAGTCGTAAATATAGACTGGGAACATTATCCAGCTGGCGATTTCCGTGCGATTGATGACACCTTGAACAGCATGCACCGTCCGGTAGGCCCGGGTCCTTTGCAAAACTCACTGGATGTAATCCACAGTGTATGTCGTGGCGTAAACTTCGAGCACGATTATGAATCGATTATTGGTTTAAGTGATGCGCGCAGTGACTGGTTGCGTCAGGCCAGCGAAAACCTGCAAAAAGGTTCACCTGCAACCGCTGCTCTAAGCTGGTTATTATGGCAATGGGGTAAACAGGTTCATTCATGGAATGAAATTTTTGAACTGGAAACCCAGATTTCAGATTGGAAAATCCGTCATCCTGATTTTGTTGAAGGTGTACGTGCACGACTGGTTGATAAAGATCTGTCTCCAGAATGGCAAAAGGGTAGTGATTTAAGCCTGAAAGGCATTCTGTCTCAGAATCCACCGGTAACCACCATTGAAAGCTGGAATGAGCTACTCAAGCACTATGATGTGATTTAAGTCTGAATGTCCGAAACACAATTTACCGATGAATACTGGATGCGGCTTGCTTATGAGCAGGCTGCACTTGCTGCTGAGCAGGGTGAAATTCCTGTGGGTGCCGTGATTGTCAGCCAAAATCAGGTCATTGGCCGTGGCTACAATGCGCCTATTTCTTTAAATGATCCGACTGCCCATGCTGAAATCGTAGCATTACGTGAAGCCTGTCAGAACCTGAAAAACTACCGCCTGCCTGAAGATGCTGTCCTCTATGTAACTCTGGAACCGTGCACCATGTGTGTGGGTGCACTGGTGCATTCGCGTATTTCACGGGTCGTTTTTGGTACAAATGAGCCCAAAGCAGGTTCTTTGGTGAGTGCACGCAAGCTTTTTGAGACTGGCTACTATAATCATGTATTTCTATTTGACTCGGGTTGTATGCAGCAGCAGTGTGCTGAGCAGTTGAGTGCATTTTTCAAGTTGCGTCGTGAACAAAAACGCCAGCTGAAATTGCAAGAAAAATTACTGAATGCTCATAAATAAATCGAATCTAATTCGTTAAACTTTGCTCACTTTAAAATCATTTATTTTCAGGAAAAAGAAAAATGAAAAATGCGATTCAGGTAAAAAAAGAATTCCCAGCAGCGATTGATAAGGTTTTTGAATTGCTGTCTAAACACGATGCTTATAACGTGGCTTTTGCACCAATGCAGGTGGAACGGATTAAGGATTCGGCAGACCCTGAGCGCCCAGATGGTGTGGGTTCTGTGCGTAGCATGGGTTTAGGTCCAGTCAAGCCGCTAAAAGAGCAAATTACCTTGCTAGAGCCGAACTCCCGTATTGAATACAAGATCGTAAAGAATCCTTTGATTAAACATCATTTGGGTATTATTGAGTTTGAAGCATTGGACGATAACAAAAGTCTGGTGACTTATACGATAGAATTGCAGGCACGTCTTCCATTTGTCAGTAAATTAATTCTTGCACAGCTCAAGACAGGGATTAAACTAGGCCTCGCAAAACTTGCAAAATCTGTATAAATAACGGGAAAGTAATGACAGTTCAAATTATTACCATTGATGGTCCAAGTGGATCTGGCAAAGGCACACTGGCTGCAAAACTTGCAGCACATTACCATTTTCATTTACTGGATTCAGGGGCTTTGTATCGTTTATTAGGACTGTCATTGCATCACCATAATTTACTCGATGAACTGGATACTAAACTGGCTGAATGCGTACAAATTGCAACAAATTTGGATATCCAATTTGTCAGTACTGAATCAGGTGTTCAGGTATGGCTGAATGGTGAAGATGTCTCCCAAACTATCCGTACCGAACGGGTGGGTGAGTATGCGTCAAAAGTCGCTGCAATTCCTGAACTTAGAACCGCTTTGGTAGCCCGTCAGCATGCTTTTGCTCAAGCTCCTGGTCTGGTGGCAGATGGCCGCGATATGGCGACCAGTATCTTCCCAGAGGCACAAGCCAAGATTTATTTGACAGCTTCGGCTGAATCCCGCGCGCAAAGACGTGTAAAGCAGTTGCAGGGTATGGGGCTGGATGTTAAAATAAACGACATTTTAGCTAATATCGAAGCACGGGATAAACGAGATATGGAACGCACTGTCGCTCCGCTCAAACCTGCTGCTGATGCGTACATTATCGATAGTTCAGATTTGAATATCGATGAGGTATTCAAGCTGATGACTACGTATGTGGATCAGCAATTAGCTCAATAACCCTATTATTTCAGCAGACGCATAGCTTGATCAGTTTTATATGGACTATGTAGATGCTTAATTAAACCGGCCTTGTCTGATCCAAGACCGCTGACTTTATCGGATATATCATGACCGAATCTTTTGCAGCCCTCTTTGAAGAAAGCGAATTAAACCTCAACGTTGAAAAGGGTGCAGTCATCCAAGGCGTTGTAGTAAGCATCGACTCTGATTGGGTAACTGTTGACACTGGCCTTAAATCTGAAGGCGTTGTTGACCGTGCTGAGTTCTTAAATGAACAGCGCGAACTTGAAGTTCAAGTTGGCGACACTGTAGACGTAGTTGTTGAAGCACTTGACAACGGTATGGGTCAAACAGTTCTTTCTCGCGAAAAAGCTAAACGCGCTGAGACTTGGACTAAACTTGAAAAAATCTTTGAAGACGGCGAAATCGTTACTGGTGTTATCTCTGGTAAAGTTAAAGGCGGTTTCACTGTTGACATCGGTCCAGTTCGTGCGTTCCTTCCAGGTTCTTTAGTTGATACTCGTCCTATCCGTGATACTACTCACTTGGAAGGTAAAGAGTTAGAATTCAAAGTAATCAAACTTGACGCTAAACGTAACAACGTTGTTGTTTCACGTCGTGCTGTTATGGAAGCTGAATCTTCAGCTGACCGTGAAGCGCTTCTTGCTCAGCTTGAAGAAGGTCAAACAGTTACTGGTACTATCAAAAACCTTACTGACTACGGTGCATTCGTTGACCTTGGCGGTATCGACGGTCTTCTTCACATCACTGATATGGCTTGGAAACGTATCAAGCACCCATCAGAAGTTGTTGAAGTGGGTCAAGAAGTTACTGTTAAAGTACTTAAATTCGACCGCGAACGTAACCGCGTATCTTTAGGCCTTAAACAATTAGGCGAAGATCCATGGTTAGCGATCATGAGCCGTTACCCTAAAGGTTCTATCGTTAAAGCTCGCGTAACTAACCTGACTGACTACGGCTGTTTCGCAGAAATCGCTGAAGGCGTTGAAGGCTTAGTACACGTTTCAGAAATGGACCACACTAACAAAAACATCCACCCATCTAAAGTAGTTCAGATCGGTGACGAAGTTGATGTTATGGTTCTTGAAGTAGACGAAGAGCGTCGTCGTATTTCTCTTGGTATCAAACAAACTCGTGCTAACCCATGGGAAGAGTTTGCTAAGAACCACGACAAAGGTGAAAAAGTTTCAGGTACTATCAAGTCAATCACTGACTTCGGTATCTTCATCGGTTTACCAGGCGGTATCGATGGTCTAGTTCACTTGTCTGACATCTCTTGGAACGAACAAGGCGAAGAAGCGATCCGTCGTTACAAGAAAGGTGACACTGTTGAAGCAGTTATCCTGTCTGTAGATGCTGAAGGCAACCGTATCAGCCTTGGTATCAAACAATTGAACAGCGATCCGTTCAACGATTTCTTAGCTGCTAACGAACGCGGTGCGCTTGTTAAAGGTACTGTAACTGCAGTTGACGCTAAAGGCGCTACTGTTAAGTTAGCTGATGAAGTTGAAGCAACTCTTAAAGCATCTGAAATCAACCGCGACCGCGTTGAAGATGCGACTAAATTCCTAGAAGTTGGTCAAGAAGTTGAAGCTAAGATCATCAATGTAGATCGTAAATCTCGCTCTATCAACTTGTCTATCAAAGCGAAAGACGAAGCTGAAGAGAAAGAAGCTGTTGCTAACCTGAAAACAGCTGCTGCTGGTCAAGACAATGGTCCTAAAACTATTGGTGACTTGATCAAAGCGCAAATGAATCACTAAGAGTAGATGGTGAATTGTATTGTTAATGTAAGTTAAGTAATACTTTTTACACAAATACTGTAAACGGTAGCGTAGTATTTAATTATTGCGCTACCGTTTTGTATTTAAACAGGTTATTATCGGAAAATAGATCCCGAGTAGCTTGATAATTAAAGAGGTCGCAGATGACTACTGAAGCACTTAATAAGTCTGACTTAATAGAGCGCATCGCGCTAAAGAATCCGCATTTGGCTGAACCTTTAGTGGAAGAAGCAGTTAAAATTATGATTGATCAAATGATTGAAGCTTTATCATCTGATAACCGTATTGAGATTCGCGGGTTTGGCAGCTTTGCATTGCATCATCGTGAGCCTCGTGTGGGTCGTAATCCTAAAACTGGTAAATCTGTTGAAGTTGCAGCAAAAGCTGTTCCACACTTTAAGCCAGGTAAAGCACTTCGTGATGCAGTAAACGAATCTGCAAACAAATAAACAAGATATTTACGGGGTGTTCATGCGTTACGTTCTGGTCATTCTTTTATTGCTCGTCTTTGGCTATTCATTAGCTTTGGTGTTGCAAAACGGGACTGAGGTCTCAGTGGACTTGTTATTTACTCAAGTTCCTGCAATGCGCTTAGGGTTATTGCTCCTTTTGACTCTTTCCTTAGGAATAGTGGTTGGCTTGTTACTCGGTGTGCAGGTTTTCCGCGTTTTTCAGAGTAATTGGGAAATTAAACGACTACGTAAAGATATTGAACATCTACGTAAGGAACAGTTGAATACTGCCAAGATGATGGCAGCAGAAGCGGCAGCTCATACACGACATGAGAAAACAGTATTAGATATTAATTCTAATGACAGGCCATCGGCACCGCTTTAGACAAAAATGAGAAGTCGAAGTAATCTACTGATTTTTTTACTTCGCCTGTTTTGATTAAACGCCTTTTAGCTTAGCTTCTAAGGCGTTTTTTTATTGTTAAATTATATTTAGAAAAAATATATAAAAATTATATAAATAAATGACTTAATTTGAATCAAAAAATCATTTTTGCGAAAATATTCTTGGTTGTTATAGGGCTAATCCGTATAATGGTTTAATTTTGTCAATTTGAAGGGTCTTCTCATGAGTATCATCGTTGCACTGGATGCTAAAAGTCAATTTGATGCCTTAACGATTGCAGAGCAGCTCGATCCTGCCTTATGTCGAGTAAAGGTGGGCAAAGAGTTATTTACTCATGAAGGTCCTATCATTGTAAAAGCACTTCAAGACAAAGGTTTTGACGTGTTTTTAGATCTGAAGTTCCATGATATTCCGAATACCACTGCACAAGCGGTATGTGCTGCGGCAGACTTGGGCGTGTGGATGGTCAATGTCCACGCTTCAGGTGGTCGTAAAATGATGGAGACCTGTGTTGAGCGTTTAAAAGCAGGTAACTATAAGACTCAACTCATTGCGGTAACTGTGTTGACTTCAATGGGGCGTGAAGACTTGAAAGATATTGGCTTGGATATCGAGCCTAATGAACATGTAAAACGTCTGGCTCAACTCACCAAAGACAGTGGCCTGGATGGGGTGGTCTGTTCCGCACAAGAAGCGAAAATGCTGCGTGAAACCATTGGACAAGACTTTGCACTGGTCACTCCTGGGATTCGTCCTGAAGGTTCAAATGCAGACGATCAAAAACGTATTGTGACACCAAAACAGGCAATGCTGGATGGATCAACACATCTGGTGATTGGACGACCAATTACCAAGTCGGAAAATCCTCGTCAGACTCTAAAAGATATTTTGGCAACATTGTAATTCCGGTTACCTGATGAAAAGCCTTTCATATGAAAGGCTTTTTTTATACATTGAGAAAAGCTGTATAAAAATAAAAAGGAACTTCAAATGAGAATAATAAAGACACCAGAACAAAAGATGCTAGAACAAAGGCTGGAGATGGAAAAAATAGCAGATCAGTTCGAACAGCAGGAAAAATATAAACAACAGGCACAGTCGGGTTCATGGGACTGGATGTCAGGCCTTGATAGCATAGATATTGTAGAACTCGCTTCAGAGATGATGGAGACAGTAGGAGATTCATTGAGTATAGGGTTGATTTGAATTTTTAATATTCCGTAGTTTATTTTATTTCTAATTGAATCCCCCTAAATCCCCCTTTATGAAAGGGGGACTTCTCCTCACTGCTGTCCCATAGTTTGCTTTAAATAAAAAAACCTGAGTCCTAACAGTTAAAATATGAGTGCAAACAAACACTTTAACGACCAGGATTCAGGTTTTGTCACATCAGAATACCGTATTTCATGAG
>NZ_VOZV01000026.1:0-47406 GCF_013419565.1 Acinetobacter sp. YH12072
GCGGTTTTAGAAGGAGTTGTAATTTTTCAAAAAAGATTGAAAACCATTTTAAAGCTTTCGACTTAACCTTTTTTTACATCAATAATGGCTTCATTTAATGTCAGCATACTTTTTGAAACACCACCGAGACATTTTTAACATCATCCATGGCTTTTTGAAGGTTGCCATGATCTCCAATCGCAATACTGATACGGCCAGAAAGGTTCTTATACTCATCAGCAGTTTGAGCAATTTCAGCAGCGGTAGCGCCAATTCCAAGAGCAGCTAAAGCCCCGGTTAGAGCATTAAAGCCGGTTTTTAAGCCCTGTAACTCTCCCGAGACACCTTTAGATGCTTGCTCTGTTTGCTGTAATTCTTGTGATGTTGCCTCTAATTCTTTATCAAGCTGCTTTATTTGTTGGGCGGTTTCTTGGGATTGGTTGCCAAGCTGGTCTACCTCTTTTGTCGCACTGCTGGTATCACCTACAACACTGGCTGAGCCTTCTTTAAGTGCTGCAAATGCTTCTTTTGCTGCTTTTTCTGACTGATGCATATTAGAAACAAATGCTTTTGTGTCAGCATCCATTACCAATTTAAACGTTAAATTTTTACCAGACATGCTGACCTCTAAAATTCAGGCAATAAAAAACCCGCCGAAGCGGGTGTGAATCAAGTAAAAAACCTCCCGAAGGAGGTTCTTGTTTTATTTAGAATTACGCTCTTTTAGAAAATGCCTTCCTACACGCAATGTATCTGTGCCGTACAGCAAATCCAATACACTATCAAAACGCTTGGTAAATTCGGCAATATCCATTGTTGGGTAGAAGCCCGGAGGTAGTGGCATTGCGGTCAATACGCCATTGCGAGCACTTACATGCCAAGAATCATACTTGGAGTTATTGAACTCTTGGCTGATCTGCTGGGCTACCTGCACCACCTCTTGAGGGTAAGGCAGAGCTTTAATTTCAGGCTTTTCAACTTTCGCCTTTAAATCCATTGTTTCTAGATAATGCACCGCTTCTGGAAAATGAATCTCTAAAAGCTCTGCATAGCGTGGGATTTTAAAGTGTCGATTATGACGCGCCCACATTTCAGCAAAGATTTTACGCTCACCACCAGAACGACGAGCCACAATTTCATGAAGTAACGCTTGTTGTTCAGGTGAAATAGCTTGACGCGCCTTAACTCTAAATTGCATCACCATTGCATCGTAAGCACGAATAACCTGTAGGTGGAATTTTGCAGATATCCACATTGCGTACGAGTAAACCAATTCTTTTACGACGTATGTACCTTGCTTCTCCGCACCACCCTTAATTACTTTTACAGCACTTTGCAAATTTGCAGAGTTTATATTTTGACCGATATGAGAATTTGCATATCGCTCTATTTCCTCAATCAAGTCCTTGGTCTGCTGGTTGCGAAGAAAATAAGCAGGGAAATGTTTTTTATCATCACCACTTGCCTTATGTAGATCATTCAAGCAATAACGACCATCTTCATCTTGGCGAATTGAGAAATCACCAATAACCAACGGTTGAGTATTTGGATTTACTGGATTTTGTGTTAAATTAGACATAAGAATTCTCTCTTATTTGATGTAGTTGAGACATTCAAAACCTTGTTTATTCTTGGCGGAAGGCAAGGTTTTTTTGTGCCTGTGGTTTTCATGCTTTCGCACTCTCTATTTCATTTTTCATTTGCTTAACCGCATGGTTGATCAAATAGTTCACTGGTCGCTCATACTCCTGGCCTAGTTCCTTAAGCCAATCCATTAATTCAGGTTCAATTCGAAGATTGTATTGAATCTTGGTTCTAGAGGATTTGGTTGTATTGGGTTTGGTTGGCAATTCCACTTCAATCTCCTTTATTTTTAATAGTACCTCTTGGGTACATACCAATAATGTACCTCTTAGCGACCATTGTCAAGTACCTCTTTGGTACTTTAATATGGGTATTTTAATTTTGCGGTATATGGTTATGAGCGAGAATCAGCGCGATCCACAGTACAAATTGCGTTGGCCTGAAGATTTAAGAGATAAAATCATGGAGTCCGCCAAAAATAACAACCGATCAATTAATGCGGAGATATGTGCTCGATTAGAGCAAAGTCTTGCATTATCACCAGAAACCCATCCGATAAATATGGCACCAGAAGAACTGATGGAGCGAGCTTCCCACACAATTGCTAAAGATGTTCTAGATGAATTTATGAAATTTGCCCAGCAAGGCGATATAAAAGAAATAAAAATAGTAATTAAAGAAGATAGAAATAAAAAAGCACTCTAGGGTGCTTTATGGTCTTGCTTTTATACATGATAAATATGCGCTATTCTCAAAATCCAATATTGATTTTTGTTGGAATTCAGGCGTATCAAATCTAGGTCTGCTGTAAGCATCAATCACAAGAGCTCTAACAACATCTTTAATTGCAGGATCAGCAGGTCGTACGACTTTATCCATCATCTCTGTCATTGAAGCTCCTTTTTGCCTACTACTCATTATTGCTTTTGCAGCCCCTGTTGAAGATTTGCATATAGCCAGCCACTCATCCTCCGTATACTTACTCTCTTGCTGCCTAGTAATTTTTTCTTGAGCAATCTTTTCCTGACGTTCCTGCTCATACTCTTTAGCTCTTTTTTCTCCATTCAGCCTTTCTTGTTCAGCTTTCAAGGCTTTTGCTTTCTCTGTTTCCGCTTGTCTTTGTGCGGATAGTTGAAGAGCTTTAGCCTCATCAAGCTTCTCTTGCTCCAGCTTCTGCTGATGCGCAATCTCAGCCTGTTTCAATCGTTCTTTGTCAGATTCATTACTTTTATAAGCAAATACCCCAAAAGCCAAAATAAGAGCAAATACCCCAGCCAATAAATATTTCATCTGGATCAACGCTCCCACTCAATCTTGTAGATCTGGCCATCCACCACAGTAATTGTGTAGTTCTGACCATTTACAGTGTAACGATAAGAAGTAGCTTTATGCGGCCAACCTTTACGGTCATGAATCACGTGATGATAAGAAGATTCAGGTTCACCCAATACATCATACATTTGCCCCAATGTAGAGCCAGGCTTCACATAACTGGTACTGCCACGTACTGAGTTCACCTCTACAGCAAAAGCTGTGGTACTAAGCATAAGAATCGTAATTAATAATAATTTTTTCACAGTAACCCCCTAAATTATTATTTTCACATCATAACTTTAGGGTGATGCATGATCAATCAGAAACCATTTCTTTCTTGAACGACTCAAAGCCTTTTTTGTCAGATTGGGCTACACGTGCTGCAACAGCGTTATTGAAGATTCCCTGTTTGTACATCTTGTTTGCTGCCTTAACATAGCCCTGGAATGCACCGTAGGTCATCTGCATGATTTCACTATGCTGATGGCCCATTGATACCAGAAACTGGAATGAGTCAAACCAGGTGGAGTCATCTTTCTTTTTAATACCACGTTTTGGTTTTTCGTATTTGAAGTAAGCCTGATTGACCAGAAGCACCGCTTTAAGTAGATCTTTAAATCCCTGTTCATCAGTAGCAAGTTCCACCAGTGATTCATTATCCAGATCAGTAACGCATGCCATGGTCGAAATAACCTGTACACCATGAGCTTTAAATAACTGTGTCAAAATTTCATCTGAATAATTTTGGTCTTTAATGAAGTTTTTCAAAACTTCAGCATGCATTGCCCAGGTATCAAAGTCCTTCATCTGGATCTGACGTACTTCGATGTCATTAACTTTAATACTTCGATTTGTTGCTGGGAAAAAATCATTCATGATGGGTCTCTGAGATAAATTTTAGACATTAAAAAAGCACCCGAAGGTGCTTTTCTTTTAACTTTAATAAAGGCTGAATTCTATAAAGCCCAATTACGACCTTGCCCCATCTCATAAACGATGAGAATTAAGGCTACTATCATTAGAACGACAACAACGATTTCGGCTTTGGTCAGCATTTTCGGAGCTCCACTTTTCATCATTCATATGATAAGCAAAGCATACAATTAATAACATAAAGATTACAAAAAAATTATTGGATGTTACAAAGATTTAGAAGTTAGGGAAGTTTCTTTAGAGTGTAACTACCTACTGAAGCATTCAAACATTTCGTTAAGCAACTCAACAAAAAGTTTCAACCGAAAAGCATTCTTACGCAAACCTAGAAACCTATAACTTTAGACCTGAATATCTTACATATCCCGACATAGCTGCTACATCCACGATTTAAATCATTCTCTACACTGAAATTAAGTCTTAGAAACGTAGAGGAAATTCAAATGAAAAAGTATTCGAAAATTCTAATCTTAGCTTTAATGGGATTTACTGGTACCGTAGCTATCGCAGCTGACTCGATTCCAATAGAAGCCACTGCCGCAGCTGAAGCACAACAGGTTGCTTTAGAGTATGGAAATGAAAAATATCAAAAATCTGAATCATCTGGTGAATAAAAGAAAGCCCTTAATTAAAGGGCTTTTTAATTACTTCCAGCTTGGCGTACAACCATTCTTCCATGACAACTCAAATTGCTTTTGATCCGTCTGATTTTCTACAAGTACTATATCCTTTGAAAGCATAATAAAACGCTGGAAGGGAACATAATCACTATCTGCTTCTTTATAGCTTACTTCTCCACACTCTCCTATTTGATTGCGGAACTTTGCCGAATCAGGGTTGGGAATGAATTTTTTTGTAGCTTCTTTTGCAAATTCAAGCTGTTCCTTTTTGCTTGTTTCTAAATCAAGATGCTGACCGTGAGATTCCTTGTGTCCACACCCAGCTAAAATCACAATAAAAAAGAATAAGCTTAAATTTTTCATAATATCCCCATGTATTAAGGGCAGCACTTTACATTAATTTTCAATCTTATCTAAAGCCTAGGGAGAGTGGATTTGTAAAGTTATGTTTTACTATTTTAAGTCTTTTTAAAATTGACCCTATCTAGCCAGGTGAAACTTCCACTTATCAAAAAACCGCCCTAAAGGCGGTTCTTAGCTTACTAACTTACTGACATACAAGATAAATAAAAGTAGAAATAATTATTACAGCTAGGATGGAGACAAATATTTCTATTTTAGTCATAGCAGTTTTATTCCTAACATGAACTGAATATCTTTTATAGCCCTATTGAGCGCTAATTAAACTAACAAAATATTACAAAATGATGAAGTATTAAAAAACCACTCCGAAGAGTGGTTTAAGAACTTCGATAATTCTTATTATCCAGCCAAACACTTATTAAGAATATCTCGGGTGTAATTTGGATTTTGGGTTGCATTTGGATCACCGTAAATACTTTCAATCATCTTATATAAACGATCCTTTTCACCCGGACTTCCTTGAGCCTGTTGAGCTACTTTTTCAACAACACCAAAAGCAACATCTTTACTTATCCCCATCTGTTTACCTTGCAAGACCATTCTTGCAGCATTAGCAGTATCTACACATCCTTGTTTTTCAGGATCAGTTAAAGTACTTCCACTGGTACAGTAGGCAGTATATCCATCACTAAAGATATTTTCGTCTTCAAGATCTTCAAAAACTACAACGCCGCTAGAGATATAGAATTTCTTAAAGCCAGGATATGCGCCATAACTATTCTTGGCATTTACTTCACCACAAGCTCCATTTATATTTTGGAATTTCGCAGAGTCTGGATCTTTTAAAGAACCTTTAACTACGTTTATTGTTGTATTCTCTGCATCGGCATTAGAACACCCGACTAGACCAATCAGAAGAAGGGCCGAAAATATTACTTTTTTCATATTATTACTCGATTATTATCAAGTATAAAATACTAGAATTTTAATCAAAAGAAAACCTAAGTCTTATCTCGTAAAATCCAAAAAAACAGGCACAAAAAAGACGCTAATACGCCGTGGAGTTCTTTGTGCCTGCATGAGGTTATTACGCTGCCGGAATCGTCACAACATGGCCATATAAGCCTAATGCCGGATCTGCTTGCTTCGTTACATCAGATAAAGCCTGACCAGAGATTTCATACTGACCAAGTTCTTCATGAATCAGTGGGAAAGTGGTTTCTGGCGACTTCTTGGTACGCCATAAACGTACAGCCATATGCTTACCATTCGCGGTATTGATGCCCTTGAAGAAAAGCTCATACTCTTTTTCAAAGTCGGATGCCAGAGTGGTATTAGTCACTGCACCAGTGGTGTAGGTGGCTAAGATCGGCATGGTCAGATCTGATACATTATGGAAAACCACAGTACCAAATACAGCATCCAGTGTGTAATTCTCTGGATCAACAGTCTTAGCTGTGCCAGTGGTTGAATCCTTGAATGAAACCGTTTTCAGGTTATAACCATCCAGTTTGATTTCTTTACCGGCCACCACAGTACCCAGTGATACATCTGTCGCTGTAGTGGTCGCTACGGCGTGATTCATACCAGACAGGATGTATTGAAGGTTTTCTGGATCAGTTTCTTCCAGCGTTCCCGTGAAATTCACTGATGTTGCGTTGATCATGGTGAAGTCAGTAGTACGCTGACCAGATGTTGATTCTTTATGCTCAACAACATCAGCACCAATTTCTAACTCAAAGTCTGGCACGTTACCCAAATGGCGCATTGCACTAGCAACACCATTCACAAGTTCTGACAGGTAAAACTTACCTTGCAGCGAAATATATTCTTTAGCCATTACTTTTCATCCCCTGTAGTTTTTTTGGCTGGAGCAGCTTTAGGTTCAGGCAATTCCTGAATGACACCATCTGCCAGTAACTTTTTGATTTGTGCATCATCCAGCCCGCCAACGACATCGCCCTTTTGAAAGCGACCTACAGGCTGTAATGCTTTGTATTGTTTTGCCATGACTGGCTCCTAAATGAATTTTTGTGATTCAAAAATAATCGTGATGTATGCAAAGCCTGGACTATACCCATCCCGAACCGAAATCATTTCTAGTGCCGTTCGTGATGCCTGAGGCTGCCAGCCGGAAAGTAGCTGAATTACTTTCTCAGTCAAAAGCCCAGCTTCATCACTCACCGCTCGGCCATCAGTCATCTGAGATTGAGCATTACGACATGCCACCGTGACCGCCCATTGCTGACCGATCTGATTGATACTTCCACGACCTGCACTGGCTTTTTTGTCAATACGAACGAAATTGACGTGTGCTGACGGCGTAACCTGCGACATCTCGGTTACGCTGACTGAGTTTAACGGCGTATAGATCTTTAGAAGTTCTGGAATTTCTTTCAGCTTTTCTGCAATCTCATCACGCACCGCGAAGAAGGTGCTCATCTATAAAACTCCCGACAATATCCAAAATCATTACCTCATCTTCAGCATTAATACCGAGCTGGGTCCGTGGCGGTAGAACTGATTGCTTAACCTTTCGATACTGGCCACCAACTGCAAAGGTGATGTATTGGCCATTCTTAGGTAAGATTGTTGCGCCGTAATGCAGATGGGGTGCGTACACAACATCTGTACCCACCTCCACACCACTTGAAAGAACATTGTGTGTGTAGGAATTCATCAGGCGGCCAGTGTTTCGAAGCGTTTCACCGACCCCGACACCATCCCTGCCTTGCATGCTGGCACGCCATGAAATCTTCCACGGGTTCCCATCTACATCAGTACCTGTTAAGAATCGATTCTGAACACTATTCACAAGCCCAGCACCGATCTCATCAAACAGCCGATCCTTTAAAGAATCAAAGTTACCTAATTGATTAAGCACCGCTTCAATCGGTGAGCTATCAGCTTGAATGGTTATTGCAAAAGCCATAAGCACCTCACTTCAAGCTGGGCATCTGGTCCAGGATAGAATCTCCAAATACACCACCGGTATATGAAGTACCGACTGGCGCTGTTGAAGGTCGTCCTTTAGGTTGGTCATCCACGATCTGGTTTGTTTCAGGCAGCTGAATCTGCAAATGGGCCTTGTTGTCAGCAACGCGTTTTAAGAATGCGATTGCATCCTCATAACGCTTCCGAGCCTCCTCGATAGGCTGCTGGAAGTAAAGACGATAGCGTGCAATATCACACGCCATACGCTTTAAGTTACTAGGCACATTGGGAAGTGGCAAAGGATAACGACCACCGATATGACCGTTAATCTCCTCTGTTGCATCCTGAATTGCATCAGTTATTGAAGACTGAGAAGGAAGCATCGCTTTCAGATTTTCAATCTCATCACCAAATCGTGCGACCAAATCTGCTTCAGTCGCATACATAGATCACCTATTTGGTTTCATCAGCAGGTTTTTCACCGGCTTTAGGTTTTGCGGCAGGTTTCACCTTTTCAAGTTCAGCCACTTTTGCCTTTAGCTCAGCAACTTCTTGATCAGCCTTGGCCTTGTCCGCAACTGCTGCCTGATTGGCTTCAGTTAAGGTTTTATTTGCTACTGTTAACTCAGCATTGGCCTTTTCAAGTTCAGCCAAGCGTGCGGCTGTACTGTCTGCTTTGGGTTCTTCCGGCTCTTGATATTCTTCAATAGCCCCAGATGCTAAAAGGGCCTGAAGTTGTTTAGCTTCAAGCCCTTTGATTTCATCACCTGGCATAAAATGCCCGATGGATTGTTTTGCTGTGTACTTCGGCATGTCTTGCTCCTTATAGAGTGATAAAGCCAGTACCACCAACGACACCGTTCTTATTAGACGGCACAACCAGTGGAGCAGATTCGGTCATCAGCATGATGCCGCTTGGATCTTCACAGTACCATTGACGGTCAAAGTACTGCTGAGCAACGCCGTTGGCCAACATATTTTTAATCTTACAGTGAGCTACCGAACCATTGGTATCGGAGATCAGTGAGAAGTAATCCTTAGGAATAAAACGATTCACCTTGCCCTTGTTGCGGTAGGTTGCGTCATATACCCAGAATTCGATTCCATCAAAAGTACCTTTGAAGGTCGCTGACTCTTTGACACCAAAGCTTGGATTCACTGGAACAGAAATACCGGCATACGGCGTGATGAATTCTTTTTTGAATTCTTCATTGTTCCAGAGAGCCGCCCAAACTAAACCAGACATAACAGACAGCTTAGCTTCGCCACCATCAGCCGACAATTGACGTTCAAGCATGGTGCGAATATCCGTTACTGGCTTGGCACCCGCTTCATTCCATTTGACCAACGGCGTATATGTCAAAGACGCATCACGACGGTAATCCACCAGGTTGAGCTCATAATCATCTGAGTGAAGCGTGTATTTACCATTTTTCAGTAAATCAATCGCCATCATCATGACTGAGTTATCAATCGCATCATGGTTGCGCTTCATCACTGAGATTTGAGCAATGATCATTTGCTCTTGCTCAGATAGTCGCTGGTTACCAGTTGAGATGATACCTGCAGTACGTAAACGCTCAAGCAAGGCAATTTCAAAAGTTTCTGCCGGAGTGACCTGATTCTTTGGCTTGTAGTAAGCCGGTTTAACGTGGCGTACTTCACCAGATTGAGTAGTATCAAATGGCTTACCAGGCTGTTGCGGTGATACCAGTGGTGCCAGATCATGTTCAGCTGATAATTCAGCCAGTGGCACATCATCACGCGTGAATAACGGGCGATTAGGGAAAAGCTTATCTAAAAGCCATGTGTCCATTGGACGGTAATTCGAGTGGATCAGTGCCAGCTCACCCACATCAAGAAGTTCAAGTGGAGCACCTTCAATATTAAAAGACTGTGGCATGTTGTTTACACCTTAGAAAGTTCGATTTTGTTTTTAGTTGCCTGTGCACGCGCTGCATCATATTCTTCAGCAGCAAGCAAAGTCCCATTAAGCGATACAGCTTCAATACTGAAAACCCCGCCATAGTAGACCAGAATTTCAATTCCATCAGCGGCCTTGATTGTGGCTTCTGCAGCAGTAACATCCTGACCACAAATCACATCCCATGTTTTTTCATCAGCAGCATGCGTAAGTACATTGGCATCTGAAAGTGTGAGCAAGTCGCCTTTCTTGTAGGCCGTTGCAGTATTTACTTTGGCATTGGCACGTCGTAACTTTTCATTGTCTAGAATCAGCTTTTTAGACTGGACCGTAATTTTTGGAATAACCTGGCTCATGAATTATTTCCCCTTGTTTTGTTCTGCGAATGCTTGTGCACCAGAAGTGAATTTGTGAGTGTCGGTATTATTCGACTGACCACCTTGCCCCGGATTAGCTTGATGGCTAAACAGGTGAGCAAATGCCGGATTTACACTTGGTGTTTGTTGTGTTTGTGGTGTAGCTGGTGGTTGCTGGCTACCTGCAGAAAATTGACGAAGTTGCTTAGCTGAGAATGCAAATGCACCATCATCAAGCTTTTTCATTTCTTCAATATCTTCAGCGCTGAATTCTTTGCCCAGGTCTTTACCTAATGCAGTGATTTCAGCTTCACGTTTTGCTGCTGCGAATTGTTTGTTTTGTTCAGTCAGAGTATTCACCTGACCTTCCAGTTCGGTAATTTTGGCCTGAGCCTTTTCTAATTCGGTCACGTCTGTGTCCTCTGGTTGATTAAATTGTTTTGGAGAGTGACTTGCTGCCACTGCGTTTGTATTGTCATCCGCACCCAAAGCACAGAAAGACACCTCACGAATACGACCACCACGGAAAACCGTGATAGGCCCTTGATGCACTTTTCCATTTACAGTGACTGATGCACCCGCTTGGATTTCTTCGACTGCAGAGGGTTCAATTCGCACTGACATCTGCCATGGAAAGCCATCGTCAGAGTCCTGAGCAACCTGAGTACCAAATTCATTACTCATTAGATCGCCTGAAACTGTTAGGCCGTTCTGGTGATCAATGCTGTGGCTATTGATGGCTCCAGCACGTTGCCGGGTTGAGTGATCCAGTAACGCAGGGATTCGGCCTTTAATTTGCATAGAATCAAGATCAAAGATGATTCGATCCCAATACCAATGATCGGTAATAACTTCACCACTGTATGCAACACCGGAGAAAGTCCGCTTCTTCTTGCCATCTTCAGCTTGATCGACATTTAAGTTACCGACCTGGAAGCAATACTGATTCGGCTTATGTTCCTCTTCTTTTGGCATTTCTCATGCTCCATAAAAAAACCGCCCTTTCGGACGGCGTAAAATAGCTACAAATAAACCCACCGAGGTGGGTAAATAGTTCAAGTATTCTTTATAGGTATCAGCTTAAGTTTCCATTCACTATCAAACCTCTTATTTAGAAAGTTTGTTATCTGGTTCTCACGATCTTTGAACTCATATGGAGTTAAGACTATTGCATTCCTTCCGCTAGATACCCCATACCTTGTAAATCCCGTAAGCGCTCTCCTTGTAGAAGTATTATTTGACAAAAGAACCCTTGCCTTTCCTTCTCTTATTAAACGCTTTCGGCCTCTTATTTTAGGGCACTTATCTGCAGGTATTTCGATCTCAATTGCAAAACAAACCATATCCCAACCAAGTGACTAAGCTGTACAGATTTTATAAGTCTACTTTGCCCCTAATCCAATATTTAAATATTCCATTCGTTGTATAAAAAATGTAGCTTAAACATTGTCCTATAGCAGATTAGTTAATTAAAAGATTAATTAACTAGTGGTCTGATCGTATAAACCATCTGCCCTTCAACCGCTTCAATCGAAACAACCTCAAATGACAATCCCATCGGTATTAAAACGCCGTTACCAGCATTCAACATATCCAGATCAACACCCAAGCCTTTAGCATTCTCAATCTTAATCACGATATCTGAAGCTGTATCAGCCATCAGCAACGGCGCATTAAGCTGAGCTGTCTGCCCAACCTGATAAGCCGCTACTTGATTAAGTGTCGCAGCACCCACCACGGTTGAAGCCGCATTGCTCGCCACAGCTTGAATAGCTGCCATATCAGTACTCAGCCAGCGCTTAAGCACATCATCAGCCAGAGAGCTTGTAGCAGAGTTTAAGTAGCTGGTCAGCGATGCATCATTTCCCTGTACATAGTCCAGGAAAGTCCGAATCGCACTTGGTCGAATGCTTGGATCAAGTGGAATCACGGTATTGGCCACCGTATCAAATAGATCCCGAGCCTTATCATCCATCGGAGCAAATAGTCTTGTGAGTTTTTTACTCGCCGTCCATTCAGCCTTGATTACCTCTTTCTGCTCGAGGAGATATTCCTTATCCAGACTTGAAGTGCTGATCTTTTTATCCACCAGTGATTCAAGCTCACCAAACTGTAAAGGATGGGAACTCCAATCCAAAGCTTCAGCAACCTCTGTTAGCTTATCGTCAGGTGTAATGCCGTATTTCAGCGCCTGTTTCTCAGTTAATGCTATGCATGTGCACCGACAGCGGAAACCTGTGGGAGGATAATGTGTCAGCCAGAATGGATCATCAATGTGACGAACGATCCGGTTCAAGGCCAAATGACTCGGACGCACTCGACTATCATTGATCGCCGAATACATCAGATATGATCGTTTAGCTTTGTTCCTTTGCTGTTGTTGCCACCGGCCATGACCGTAAGCACTTTGGATGTTCGTACGAAATACATTGTCCAGGTAATGCTTTGGCAGAATGATTTCAGATTCTTCAATTAGCTTCTGAAAATCCTTAAAGGTACCGCCGTCGGCAATCGATTTATTCACCGCCTTGATGACCGTTTCAATCTGCTCAAGACTCGATAGAAAGCTAACCGTAGTTGCCATCTGTCGGGTCTTAAGGTCCATTGAATAGAACTCATCAGGTAGCACGATCTTTTTACTGTGAGCGTACTGAAGCGCCTCAAGAAATGTGACTGGTTGCATAACTTACTTCCCGTTTTGAGCCGCCACATACCCCAATACATCTGCCGCATACAAAGCCTGATCTAAATTGGCAGTGAACTGAGTTTGTGTTGCTCCAGGTATTAACTGCATTAGGTTATAAGCTAGACTTTCAGGACCATCAGACTTGAATATCAATTCTTTGACCTGGTCCGGCTTAAGTAGTTGCAATTCATCTTGGCCATCAGTCAGTTCTTCAACTTCTTGCTGTTCTGGTGATAACTTGTTTGCTTGTGCCTTGAAGTTAAACGCCGTCTTAGGCAATGCAGTAAATTGATTGAAGCCAGTTTGAGGCTGTTCAATCACATCACCATCTTCCAAACCATATTCACGCTTAAAGTATTGTGGCGTTAAGACTGCACCGGCATTCTTTAACTTCACATCACGATCCGCTTTAGGCTCTTCCAGTGATTTCTCTTCACCAATGATGACCCGGTGGCGTTCCCAGCCATTGATATCACATAGCGCGTTAATAATGGCTTGTATCGTTGGCATGATCATTCGTACGTCAGCTTTATACTTTGAGTTTTGCACTTCAAGATGCACATCACCCAAAGCACGAGAGCCCGCACCATCTGTACCACTGGTTAAAGTCTGACCCAGAATCACCTTTTGAATACGGCGCTCAAGGTTCTTGTCAAAAGTTTCGAATGTCTGTGATGCGTTGCCATTGGTATTGGCTGTCTGGATCTCTACCGAATCTGTACCGCTTAAAGCAATTACCGAACTGGCATGCGCTCTAAGTAGTGCATCACGCATATCTGTCGTCTTGCCGGCAGTTTTACCAACCAGCATTGGTAAGCCAAACTTTTCAACAAACTTGGCCCAGAACTTAAAGCCAGACGTTTTGAAGAACCAGACCCAGTACAGTCGACTTAGAAGAGCCTCACCTAATGGATTCTCATAAGTAGATTTACAACGTGTCAAAAAGTGTTTGAAGCGCTGATCAACCTCCTGATCCTGTCGAGTTGTGTTGTAGTTGGCCAGCAACATCAGACGACCATCATTCTTAGGCTCATACCATTGCATTGGCTTTTCACCAATCCACTTAAAACCAATAAACGGCGTAATGGTATTGCCATCAATATGTAGGCTCGGTTCCTCAGGCTTGGTATAGATTGCTTCTAATACAGAATATCCGTACCAGCGAGCATTCTGCGCACCCAGAAGAATCTCAGACCACCACTCACGTAAATGCTCCATGATGATTTTTGATTCCGGTTGATCCATCGGTTCTACACGCCATGATGCACTTTCAAGTTTATCTTGGCGCTTTTCAATGGCCTGATAAATCTCATCGTCATACATCATGACTTTCAATCGTGGACGTGTGACCCCGGCTTTTCGAAGTACTTCATCGCCGTCTGGCATTTTGGTCAGATAACTGATTAAAGCCTGTTCAGCCTCATGAGAATACAGTGCACCAGCTTCAGGTTTTGCATTCTCAGGCTTTTTCCTTTTCTTAGACATAACTCAACCTTATGCAGCCGGAGGGCTGTAATTAATCGCAATTACTGCATCTTCAATCGCATCAATCAGCGTATCTACTTGGTCATCATGATCATGGGTAAATGCCGCATTGAATGCTTCACATTCTTCAAAGAATTCACCGACCCAATGAGCATCTTTAGGTACCATCACAAAACGATCTTCCGGTTTATCCTTATAGTTTGCTTCGAGATGGACCTGCACATCCATGAAACGGGATAGCTTGTCTGTATTACGTTGGACTGGAATCACAGCGACACCAGAGTAAGTGCCGAGTGTTTGGATCAACTGAGTACCAGATGCCTTATCTTCTACTTTCATGTAGCGGATTGGTTTGGTATGCCAGGTGTACTCTTTATGCTTATCCAGAAAGGCTTTAGCCTGACGGTTAAGCTCTGGTGCTTCCCATTTACCGCGCAAGAGATCAAGCAAGTACAGTTTTCCATCTATACCCATACCCACCAGCAGGAATACAGAGTAGTCATTGTGCTCTTTGGTTTTCTGTGCTGTATCGACAAGGACGGCGCGCCACTGAAGCTCTGGATGCTCTTTATAGAATCCAAACCATTCAGACTTGATTAAGTCACCGCCTAATTTCTTAGGCTGCTGCATGTACTGACTGGAGAATGTATAACGGGATACCGTGGCACCTTCTTTATCCTTGCCACCCTTTTCAAGTTGTAATAAGGATTGAAGCGATTCTTTCTTTGGCCAGTAACTTTGGCGGCCTTGCTCATCACGCTCAGCATCTCGCGGTACCAGCTTTTGAATATGCTCTGGCAGGGTTGTAATGTACTTATCATCAATCAGTGCCGGAATGGATATCTGAGTCCATTCACCAGGTAGATTACCTGTCATGACAAAGTTGGTTGGATCCTCAGTATGCAGGCGCTGCATGATCATGATGATGGGTGTATCAGACTTGGCTTTACGTGAGTTCACCGTATTAAGTAACTTACGATTGGCAGCATCTCGTTTGATCTTACTGAAAGCATCTTCTGGCTTTAACGGGTCATCAATGATGATACAACCTGTAAAGCCATCATCAGCCAGTGTTCCTGCGCGCCGTCCTGTTACCTGTCCACCCATAGAGGCCACATACACATGGCCAACATCGTAGTCCTCAACTGTAATCTTCCATTCCTTTTTGGAGTCAGTACTATTGGAGACTGTTAAATCCCACATCATCCGATAGTCTTTGGACTTCACAATGTCACGCGCCGTATCTGATACACCCTCAACTAGTGATTGAGAAAAGGATAGATACAGAAATCGAGAGCGTGCATTCAAAGCCAAACCACGTGGAATTAGATTAGTTGTCAGTTCAGTTTTACCCGCGCCTGGTGGAACGTTGATGACCACGTTCGCAATCTCACCAGCTATCACCTGATCAATGATCCAAGAGATATAAACATGGTGCCAATTCACCGTAAATTTAAAGCCCATCCGGGGCTTGAAAAAACGCCGGGTGAAATATAAATGCTCATCTTCACACAGCTTCTTTTCAACCTGTGTTTGCAGATCCATTTAGTATTCCTCTTGGGCCTTCTTTACAGCAGCTTCGACCTGTTCTTGAGTAGCATGAACAACGGTGGTCTGTAATGCTTCGCCGTCCTTACCGGTAATTTCTTGTCGGTTAGTGAATTGACCACCTACATCTTTAGCAGCCTGCTCAAGAATCTTGAGTGCTAATTTTGCATTCTTGGTTTTTTCAAGTTGCTTCTGATATTGCTTAAGCCGGTAATACTTACTGGCAATTGGAATATCTATTAAACCTTCATCAAATTTCTTACGAGTCTGATTGAATAGATCTGCAAGTTTTTTCCCGAGATTGCGACCCGCGTATTTAGTTGGGTCATAGTTTTCACACTGACGGCGATCGATTTCAATGTTGAACTCTTGCTTGACCAACTCCGCAACTTCTTGAGGGGTATCACGGCATGCAAGAGCTTGAACAATAAATATTTTTACAGGCTCTTTAAGTGCTGCCATAAATCCCCCTTTTGTCATGCTACGTCATGCAAAGTAGGCAAAAAAATTTAACCGATGACACAGTTCCCACAACACGCAGCAATACTTGTTTCAGATACAAACGGCGCATTCTTGGCAATTTCAACGAGACGTTTCACTGAGTCATCAGCTCCCCACCGTTTAGTCTCACCAAAGAACACTTCAACGTCATGGCCAGCTAAGTAATGTTTAGGCAGGCCAGTCATATCGCTATAAATTATTTCACCATCGTCATCACGCTCTACACCAATGTGATATAGCTCATGCTCAATCAACCGGCAGAAATCCCGATCTGTTGCCTGTTCGCAATAAGTGGCATCTACAGTAATCAGATATTGAGGTACGAAACCAAACCAGTCTCGCATCTGTTGTTCCTGGCGTGCTTTCTTCCAGCCACCCACGTTAAACATCACTTTTTCACATTGGCCAAGCACCATACGTTTTTTCGCTAGAGCGGCAGATGAAGCCCAAGCAAATGCAAGGAATTCTTCATTGTCGTGAAGTAACTCGGCAATATGATCATGATCCGGGTTATGCAGTTCACCACCGAGAGTGAGCCAATTCTTCACGACCCATTCTTTAAGCTCTGGTGCAGGTGCCAAGCGAATGGCTTCCTCTTCTTCGGCCTGATCAATCAGATCCGTCGGTGGGAATGGTCTGAACTGTTCCATAAGATGCCTTTAAATTTCTAAGCCACTGTATGGCCCTATTGGATGATGAGATATCTGAGACTTCAAAGCGTATATACCGATATCCCATTTCTTCAGCATGGTCATAACGATCAATGCTCCATGCTTTAGTAGCCAGCTTACCCTTACGACCACCAGACCACGGACCACCCGCTATTTCGATCAATGTAAGATAACCCACCAGGTGCAAATCGAAACGCCAGTGCTTAGTGGTTTTGAAATGAAAATATTCTTCATATTTGATTTCCATCCGATCAAGAATTTCTTTCAGTCGATCGAATGCTTCTAGGTATTTTTCACCAGCTTTGGGTAGTGGCCTGTTACGAGGTTTATTTTTGATTGGGTCTTTACCAGTTAATTTTTTATAGTGCTTAGGATCCATATAAAGCGAACCGCAAATTCTTAATACGCTCCTTCAACTTAATCATGATTCCATCAATTGCCAGCAGCTCATTGCGTGTCAGGCCGGATCGACTGAGATTCTGATACTTAGACAGCTCAGCACTGCAAAATTCTAAGTCTTGTTTAGCTTGTACTTTGTCTGTCATAGGTACCACCAGTCTTGTTCTTCTTCATCGAGTTTTTTCACTTCAATGCACTTGTATGTTTTCGACCCAACAAAAAAGCCACCTAATCGCTCACATTCATTTGCCACGTAGATATGCGTATACCAGCTGCAAATAACCCATGCCACGATAAAACCAAGTAAAAATTGCCACACGGTCACCACCAATAAGAAAAGAAAAACCTCGCCAAGTTCGTTATCTGGGCGAGGTCTTATGTGCCGTAATACGTCCGGCGATTTAGAAATAAAAAAAGCCTGCTTAACTCTCCCAAATTAAGCAGGCCCATGTCAGGTCAAAAATCTATTTCATTGTTTTTCTGAGCAAAGATCCTAACAGATGATTATTACAGCTGAATGTAATTATTTGTTGAAGATTAAGAAAATATCGACTAATAATTAATCACTTAGATTTTTTAAGCATTCTTAATTAAGTCAAAAAAATACCCACACCATTGGGGTCGATGTGGGCGAAACTTTAAATTCAAAATGTGGAGTCTTTGAACAAGTGGTAAATTAATAGAGAATTAATATAATTTCCAACTTATTTTCAAAATAAATTATTAATTAATAAGTGAATTTATCGATTAGTTTATTATAGATTACTCAATTTCTTTCAAACAATCCCGACACACTTTGATTTCTTCATCATCAACCGAGTAGTCGATCTCAGTCACGCCATGCAGTCCGAATAAGCAGAATATAAATTGGAGCATACTTTTCTCCTGATATTAAAAACCCCACTAAAAAATGGGGTCATTACAGCTTATTAAGCGGGAAAACAATTCCTCATTACCTGAACATTCTTAGCTGTGAAGAACTTCTAATTCAAAACCGTTATCAATCATTTCATTAATACTGGGTATCAGTGCCTCCACCCACTCTCCCTTGCTCCAAACCTTTAAAATTCCATTCTCTTCCTTATAGTAAGCATGATCGAAAAGTGAGATATGATGAATAACCTGTGTTCCGTTTGGTATACGTGTCATACAAACCTCCAGACTTTTTGTTGTAATTTTAATCTATCAGAATATTGTGTTTTTTAATTATAGATGCTTGTATCAATTCACTATTAAATGTGACCTATCAAACAATGTAGCAACACATGACATAAGAAAAATATAGGCAAAAAAATACCTCCTTTATGGGAAAAGGAGGCAGAAACTTGAAAAAGAAACTACAGCGATAGAATCTGGGCTGAATTATATACTTTAAAATATTATATACAAGACCATGTTATTAACTTTTACTTTCAAATAAAAAACCTGCTTAGCTGGAGGGCTAAACAGGCAGGATTTAAATCATCTTTTATTTGTTTTCGTAAGGTTCTAGGAATGAACACAAGATAGCATTTGCTCATCACAACTAAGTATAAGAAATATATGCAGAATGTTTTAACACGTAATAATTAAGTTATATTTATTAATAACTTGATCATCATTTACTCAAAAAGATCACTTAATAATCAATCTTGTCTATCTGGCACGCCATGCAGGATTCGAACCTGCAACCATTGGTATAGAAAACCCATGCTCTTTCCAGTTGAGCTAATGGCGCAAATAAAACAACCCAGTTATCCAAAATGAATAACTGGGCTGAGTAGTTTCGTAATTTAAGGCTAACTTATGCGTTAAGAGCTTGCCAATTCTCACAGTAGACACTCGCCTTTTCAGGTGGTCAATCCAAGGGTGGGATTTATTCAAATCTCGACACCCATCTATGCACTTTGCTAACCAATGCAAAGCGTCTATCACTTTTTGGTATGAAGGACTGATAGATAACCTTCAGGCAATAAAAAAGCCCACACCTTGGAGTTATTGATGTAGGCCTATAAATGAATTTTCTTATATCTGTATCTGTTGATTTATACTGAGCATTCTAATACAAATATTATTGAGAATCATTTGCAATAAGTTACAGATTGATTATTTAGCCAATAAAAAAGCCCACCATTTGGCGAGCTTTTAAATCAATCTAGTGCTTTAACGTACACTTCGATCACTATAACAGAAATATGCCATATCTTGGCATGCCAGTCAAATACTATTCGATTCTCAATCGTTTATCGTGCCCAGCTAGATAAAACTTACCTGCATAGATCATATTTCGCAGAACGTTTCGACCCAATTTGAATTCTTCTTCCATCTTGCGATCTGATAGCCCACGTACATTACGCTCTACAAATAACTGAACCGCACGCTTACCAGACTCACAAACCGAACTAGACTTATTAAAATCCACAATCAACTTCCGGACCTGCTCAGCTTCAAAATCATTAATCTGGCAAATGGCCTGATCCTTACGTGGTGCTGCACCTTTGTTATTTTCGCAGATTAACCAGTAGATCTGATTCACATGTAATCCATCCGGTTCATGACCTGACTTCATTCGGCTGACCTGTACATAAGCGCCGTATTGTTTAAGCCATTCCTCAATAGTGAACTTACCCCAATCCATCACTTCCGCCTTCACCATCGCATTCATCCCTATTCCCCTAAAACTTTAATTGCTTGTTCTACAGACTCAACCACTGCAACATGACCACGCCAGTCTTGGTGCCACTCGATCTGATCTGGTGTGAGCTTCCGTGCTGACTTAACCTTGCCACCGTCTTTCACTTCGAGAAGCAGATTCTTACCCCTAAAACCAACCAGTAAATCAGGCACTCCCTTGCCAGTTGAAGCAAGCGATTGAACACTTGCCCCAACCTGACGTAGCGCCTTTACAATTTCAGTTTGATTTGCATCAATCTTTGCTGCTCTACGCATTGGCACCTCGCAGGGCTTTTTCTGCCCAAGTCAGCCATTCCGGAAATAAACACCCCTCTTTTCCAAACTGATGAATCTTTTCAAGTCCAGCATCAATCCGCTTTTGCTGATCCTCAACCTGTTTTTTCTTCCCGATATAACAAGCCTCCATGTTGTTGAGCTGGGCTTTCAGGTCGTCAATGATGGCTTGTTGGTGGTTCCATGCCATTTCGGAAACCTTGTGCTCATTACCAAGGAAATAAACTGTTTTCCCATTTGCATTCAGGCTTCTAAACCACTTTTCAAATTCACTCATCTCTCAATCACCTTCGCAGTCGGACTAATGTGGTTACGGATATCACTTACATAGTCCGTGCGGTCTTGGTCAGCGATGGCTGCGCGTAATTCAGCATGTGTAAAACCAACCGAGCTTCTTTGCCACATTCCATTGATTACAGCTATTTTCCAACTCTCAGGCACACCATGCTTTTGAAGCATCCCATCAAGTGCTTTTGCGTTTTCCAATCCTAATTTTTCGATTAAGTTCATGCTGCTGCTCCCTGCGCCATATCTTTGATAAATTCTTCTGCATGAAGTGTGAGAGAGAACCCTTTCGGATGTGCTCCATCACATTTGACCAATCCCCAAAATTCCAACCGGTTCATGTATCGCTGAACACTGCGAATTGAGATACCCATTTTCGGCTCAATGGAGTCGTGAAGTTGCTGGATCGAAACGCGGCCTCTAGTAGTTGCCAAAGTGCGCATGATCATTAAATTAATGTATGTACGGTCTGCTTCTTTTCTCACGCCGCACCCCCAAATAAATCTAAAGTCCATTCATCACGAACCGGTTTTGCTTTAACTGGCTTCTTTGGCTCCGACTTGATCACTGGCTCCATTGGAGGCGCATACTCAAGTTCTAGCGACTTAGGTGCATTCTTATCAAATAATTCAAATAAGCTGGCATCGTAATAAGAGCCGCCAAACCACCGCACACCACCTTTGAGTAAGACTCTGTCGTGATAAGTGCGAACTTCTATTTTTCCGTATCTCGGTGAGCCACATGATTCATAGATCGTGTTTTCATCACCAATCATCTTGAGCAATGTGCCGCAGCAAATTTTGTTTAAGTCTTGATCCTTCACACCCCACCCCCTGCGCTTTCCTTAAAGCCTTTAATTTTCTGCTTGGCTTCTTCCAGGTACTTCTTAAGCTCATCACCTTGAAGCGGTTGAGTGTCTTTAGGTGAAGACCCATGACCCCACTCACCAAGATCAGCCACAATCTTTTTCTCAATGGCTTTTGGGCGCTCCCAGACTGCTTGCTGTTGCCCCTGTTCGGCATACTCCTTAACTACGTCCACATAGTTATCTTTAAACGCCTCATACGCTAAATAAGAGGCTCTATCGACGTTCTTTGCCCACTGGATCTCGGCAAACAATTCATAGCAGCGGTCATACGCTTCTTTTTCGGCATTTGTGATCGGGTGGTTGTTATCACCAAGCCATTTCACGATATTGCCCAGTGCTGCATGCTTCCCTTTGAATGAATCAACAACACGTTGCTGCTCAGTACCAAAACCTGTAATCCCAAGACACCATTTGCGGAACATGGCTGGATCTGGACAAAAGCCGTTATCACGAACCATGCGAAGGCCAAGATCAATCTGTTCGCGTGAAAGGTCTTCAATGCAGATTTTCATTGCATGGCTGATTGCTTCAATCGGCATACCTTCAAATGTTTTTTCAAAAGAGCGTGGTGCAATTGCCTTGAAGATTCCAACCAGTTGACCTGTCTTGATTGGCTGAACTGCAGTTTGTTGATTAGTAACCATAGCTGTCATTGCCCTGCTCCTCTTTTGCGATCAACTGTTGAATTTCATCCCAGCGAGATGGTTTTGGGTTTTGTTGTCCAGGTGTGAATTGCTGCTTTGGTGCAAACAAACCTTGATAGTTGCCAGTGATTGAAGTTTTTAAAGATTCGTTGCTGCCATCAAATCCCCATTTCTGGAAATCCTTGTAAATCGCATTCAAGGCATTTTTGGTCAGCTTTGTTTTTGCTGTTTGAGAGCGACTAGAAACGTATTGTTCCCAGAGAGAGAAATCACAGAGAAGTGAAAATCTTTCTGAAGTCAGTTTGATCACTTCGTCATAAGATAATTTACGAGCCTTGTCTTTGCGCTCAGCTTCGGCTTTTGCTTTTGCTTCTGCTTCTTGTTTTTCTAACTCAAGTTGATCCTGTTTTTTCTTTTCTTGAAAACAGTAAAAATGAGTCTCCAAAGGTTTTTTAGAGCGAAGCGACTTAATTAATAGTTCTATAGATAGAGTTCTATAAGTTAGTTCTATTGTGTCTTCAGTTATGGAAGTGGTTAGCACTTCACTTTTGGAAGTGGTGCGCTTCACTTTTGGAAGTGCTTCACTTTTGGAAGTGGTACTTTTGTTTTGAAAGTGCTCAACCAATGAAACCTCATTAATCTGGTATTCATTCCCCTTGCGACTGTTCTCGCTAACAATAGAAATCACACCTAAATCAAGTAATTCCTTAAGGCCTCTTCTAACGGTTGCGGTGCCTAATTTTTTAGAGCCTTCGAGCTTTCCACCTTGCAACTGCGAATAGCTCACATGGTCGGTTATCTTGTCCTTAAAGCCGTTAATACGATCCTCAAGTTCTGCATAGACATTTTTCGCTGCATCACTTAAAAAAGGCCGCACCTCATATCGGTATAACCGACTGGACATGACATAGCCTTTTTCAAACTTGTCAGCCATTTTTTTACCTTTGGAGAATTGGACAATATTGTCCTCATGTTTTTTGAGTGCTGTCATGACTTCACTCCTAGGCGCAAATACGCACCAACACGCTCACCTTCGCGCTTAAGTTCATCAAGCATGTCATCTAGGCCAAACTGGTTGGCACGTTCAATAAGCTCACGAATGAGTTCTTTTTTTGCTAGGTCAACATCCTCTGTTGAGTCATGTGCCACGCATTCATGCTCTTCACATTCAATGCACTCAAACTCATACCCACTATCAACCAGTTCATCTGCAATTCGATTTAGGTGGTTGTTGTGAGCTGTCCAGATGAAGTCGCACACATCTTCGATTGTTATGCTCATGCTGCCACCCCCTGCTCTAACCACTTCGCAATGCGAGTAATCAATTTTTGAGTAAGTTTTACCTGGGTAAATACCTTTTCACCTGACTCAGTTAATCGAGGTGCGGAAGTCACAACATGAATAAGCTTTTGATCAATAGATTTTTGATAAGCTTGAATTTTTCCATATTGATCGCGGTATACAACCTTGTGATCAAGGAGATATTGAACCAACTGATTTTGACCAATCTTGAGAACTTTTGCGGATTCACGGATGCCCAGTACATTGGTGCAGTCAGCAATGCGATCTAGGCCTTTGGCTTTCGGCTCCAGTACTGCAACATGTTGCTTAAGAGCAATGTTTTCCTGTTCGGCAGCTAGAGCCAACTGAATAAGATCCATGCGGCTTAGTTCGACTGGTTTTTGTGCCTTAAGCGCTTCCTCCATTGCGGTCATGCGGTCAAACACTTGAGCTTGCAGCTCATAGCTATATGACATAGCCATCAAGCAGGCTTCGCGTTTTGGGAAGTTATAGATATGGCGTGTATTATTGTTGCCGTAGTTTTGCGTTCCGATAAATTTCGGAGCGTGCCCTTCACCCAAAACACTTGGTACTTTCCGCATAAAGTCGTCATGACGAAGTTCTTTATATGGCTTTTCGGCAGTAGCAACTTCTTTGCGATGAATGTTAATAAAATCAACAATCTCAGGTGATGACATTGTTACTTCGTTTATGTTAAAATTTTCTTGTGTTAACATATTCATTGTTTGGATCTCCGACGATTTAAACACCGAAAAGCCTGACCTCGACCGTCAGGCTTTTTCTGTTTCTGGGTTATCAATACAAGCTTGGATTTGTTTATCCAGCTCAGCCAAAGCAACGTGCATCTGGTGAATCACCTTTGACATGTCTTGCACTTCACCTTTCGTGATACGGCCATCCGCCATGATTTCGCGGAAAAGGCTCATCACATCACCACCCTTCATGCCAATGCACAGAACTTTGTCAGTCAATGACATGTCGCGGCATTCAGGAATTTCAGGTAGATCAATTGCAACTTTTTCATGTTCAGCAGATAGAGCATGCAAAATGCGGAAATCACCAGTTAAAGCCATAAGCTTTGAAGCCTCGGCCAGTGTTAAGTGGTGAGTTTCAGTATTTGGATTTACTTTGCTGTTAAGCACAGCCGGGCTTTTGATTCCCATACGTGCGGCTAGAGCTGAAGCGCCACCCGGGTAGTCATGAACTGTGTTGTACGCTGCATCCGTTATGTTCATTTAAGGTTCCTTTGAACGTGGTTGTTTAAATTCAAATGCTTAATAATTGGTTTAAGCAATTAAGGCTTCTAAATTTGCCTTTAACTTGCCTTTACTTTGAATTTGGAGAATTGCCTGGGTTGAAGCTGGAATTCCATATGAGCGCCATTTACTAATAGCTCCGCGTGTCTTTTTTAAGATTCGCGCTAGGTCTGCGTCGCTTTCAGCTCCGTAATGCTCCTTTACGTCATCGACAGTCATAATGTTTACCTTGATAAACTTAAAGTTTCCCCAAGTAAACCATAAGTTTCTTTTTAGGTCAATAATAATGTTTACCATTGGAAACAATTGTTATGAGTATTTTGCAATGAGCAGCGTTTCTGAACGTATCTTGATAAGAATGAAGGAACTTAACCTTCAGCAAGTTGATCTAATTGAAGCTACCGGCCTAAGTAAAGGTACGGTTTCAAAGTGGATTTCAGGGGTTAATGTACCTAGCGGCAAAAGCATTACATCTCTTGCAAAAGCCCTAAAAACAACACCAGAGTGGATTTTAGATGGTGAGGGCCTTAAAAATTTAGGTGGCCCTGTAAAAGAAGAGGATGATAAAGGATTTAATAACGTTCGTTTTAATGGAAAGAAACTTACAAGGATTCCGGTGTTAGATTTTGTACAAGCTGGTATGTGGCGAGAAGTCGCCTACGATGGTAGTGAGCCAAAAGGATATACCCTCACTACATATGAAAATAAAGATCCAAGCACTATTTTTAGTGTGACAGTCGAAGGTATGAGCATGTACCCCGAGTTTCAGCCTGGTGATGATATTGTTATTGATGCCTCAATTACTCCTCAGCCTGGTGATTATGTGGTAGCTCAGAATGGTGAATATGAAGTTACTTTTAAGAAGTACAGAGTTGTAGGTTTTGATGAGCATGGCCGTGAAGTATTTGAATTGGTTCCACTAAATCCAGACTTCCCTATCCATAACTCACAAAAGCACCCTATTTCAATTATTGGTGTAGTTGTTCAACATCACAGGGAATTTAGAAAATAATAAAAGCCACTATATGCGGCTTGGGTATTTTAATTGTGAATACGCTGCATGATTTTAGAAGTATTGGTTTTGTTTTAAATGGGGTGGCAAATGGGAAAAAGACTGAAGGATGATGAAATAATAGCTTTAAAAAGTGTTCCCAAAATACTCTTAAAGCCACTTCGTCAAAAGTGGATAGATCAGCTAAAATTTAGACAGCTTTCTATTGAGTTGTGTAGCCAGGATCAGAAACATAGATTTAAGCTTTACATGAGACAATCAAATTTAGATGAAGATAATTTCTCATGTGGATTGAGTTACTTGGAGTCAAATGAAAGTGATATTACGCTAGCAAGATACAATGGAAGTAGTCATGTTCATGTCAATAAATGCGATGGTCAACGATTTGATTTTCAATGCCATATCCATCAAGCTAACGAAGCATCACTAAAAGTTTCCAAAAAAATTGAAAACTTTGCTATTCAAACAGATAGATATAAAAATCTATCTGGCGCTATACAATGTGTACTAAAAGATTTTAATATAATTGATATCAACATCGGACAACTTATAGAGCAAGGAGGATTGTTTGATGAAAATTAATGAAGTTAAACAATTGCTTTGCAATAGTTTTTGTCGTGATATAGGTTTTAAAGAAACTAGAAATGGAGCAATAGTGTCTCTGCCCATATTTGATATGGATGGTGATGCTTTTAGTATTTATTTAAGCGAAATAACTGGCGGTTGGCGTTTATCAGATGGCGCAAGCACAGTGATGCGCTTAAGCTACGAGAATGACTTAGACACATTGTTAAAAGGCTCACGTTTTGATTTATTCAACAACTATGTAGCAGAGGCTAATGCTGAATATGATGATGGTGAATTCACAATGCAGATCCCGGCTGATCAACTGGTCATGGGCTTGTTTGAGTTCACTAGGTTGTTAAATAGAATTAGTGATTTAGCGCTATTAAAACAACATAGAGTTGTATCTACATTTAAAGATCAACTTAGAGAGGCTCTATTTTCTCTGCTACCATCCGATCAGATTCACGAAAATTATCGCGTCCCGGGGCTACCGAATGCTGATGATTATGTTATTGATTATATGGTAGAAGCAGAAACCCCCTTATTTCTATTCGGTGCCAGCAATAAGGACTCTGTTAGACTCTCAATTATTACAATGCAATACCTTGAAAAGCACGATATTAACTTTAACTCACTGGTGATTTTGGAAGACTCTTCAAAATTACCAACACAGGATTTAAATCGACTCATGATTGCAGCTAACGATATAATTCCTAATTTGCATGAAATACAAGCTATCGAGAAAAAAATTAAACATCGATTAGTTTGCTGATACTCAACTTAGTTTTATAGCAGCACATACCCACCCCAGCGGTGGGTTTTCTTTTATTAAATTTTGCTTATAATTCAAAGTCCAATAACAATAAAACTATAACTATGAAAAGAATAACTTTGACCACCCTACTCTTGTCTTTAGCTTTCACTGGTTGTGAGAAGCAACTTAGTGAAGATATAGATCCAATCACAACTGCAACAGCTCTTGAGAACTCAGATAACATTCTTAGTAAATACATAGAAAAGCTTGATTCAGAGTTCACCACTCAAGAGGTACGGGTAAAGATTCTTTGTAGGGACTATCCGCATGAATATAAAAACAACTATATGCCTAATTTACTTAAGCTATCACCAGGTGAATACAGTGAGACAGTGCTCTTGGCTGACATGGATCTAGTTCTAGATCACTACAAGCAGACAAGCAATATCCAATGTTAGACGTTTCTTCCTACTGAAATATCGCCCTACTACACTAGGTTCAAGGCCAACCATGGCAAGGCCTGTAATAACAAAGTAAAGCACTACTAACCCACCCCAGCGGTGGTTTTTTCTTTATGTAAGGTAAGTGTAACCTTGTCTTTAAACGCTACATTATAACAATTAGTATAAAGACACCTATGATTCATAAATAGAAAGGTAAGTCTCAATGAAATATCTGTTAGGCGCAGCATTGTTAGGATTAGCAATTACTGGCTGTACTTCAAATCCAAAAAACGAAGTGGTGCAAGAAAAAGTTGTGAGCAATACTCCAGCTGAAACTCAGGTAATTAACTTTACTGGTCCAATGGATCTTACAGTTGAATTGAAATCTTCAGATAATTTTGAAACTGCAGAAATGACAGATAATTCTGGCAAGGTTTATCACCTTAAACGAGCTATTTCAGGAAGTGGTATGCGTTTGGCCAATGATGACGGCGTTTCAATTCACTTCAAAGCTGGTGAAGGTATTGTAGAGTTTATGAAAGACAAACCTATCAGTATTACTGAATACAAAAAATAAGATTATTGCTCTAGGACAACCCATCCCTGTGATGGGTTTTCTTTTGTCTATTAAAACATAAAAGTTTCCATAAATAATTAAAAAGTTTCTTTTGATAAACTTTTCTCTTGACTATAGAGTTTCCTTTGGTAAACTAAATCCCATAGACAACAAAAAGCCCCAGCGTAGCCTACGACAACTACCTGGAGCATGACCCACAAACTACCTGTGAGTGATTTAATTATGAATAAAAACCCAATTCGCTTCAACCCAAACATTATAGGAACTTTGTTCCTGGGTATTTTGGGAACCCTTTCTTTAGGTGCTATGGCATTTGATTCAAGCAAGCCTGTGAGCTTTCAAGCTGAATCTATCCAAGATCAGCCACAAATCAACATCGCTGCCCCATCGTACCAGGTGGAAAACGCAGTCTGCCACCAGTACTGCACAGCAAAAGTTAAAGCTGGTGAATACGACATCTACGTTGATTATCAGCTTGACGATGGCTCAGTCGAATTCCTAGACATTCTGAACGTAGTTCATTTTGACAAGACGATTAATGCCTATGTTGATCGCTATGAGATTGAAAAGATTAATGCTGCGATTGCTGGGGGTGCTAAATGACAGACCTTCAC
The DNA here is from genome assembly GCF_013419565.1 of Acinetobacter sp. YH12072. Classification (NCBI taxonomy): domain Bacteria; kingdom Pseudomonadati; phylum Pseudomonadota; class Gammaproteobacteria; order Moraxellales; family Moraxellaceae; genus Acinetobacter; species Acinetobacter sp. YH12072. Next base: position 28,566 of record NZ_VOZV01000026.1, read on the forward strand.
GATCAATTCGCCATGGCTGCAATGCCAGCTCTAATAATGATGGGCCGCACTGAGGAAAAGGTAGCTGAACTAGCTTACAAGCAAGCCGATGCAATGGTCGCTGAGCGTGAAAAAGGTTCAAGCGAAAGCGTGCATAGCGTCAAGCAAGAACTCATTAAAGCCATTAAAGAACAGCACGACATCGATGTTAGTAATCTTCATCTAACAGCTGGCCATCTAATTTTTGTTTTAAAAACTGGTCGAATTACTGCGGGATTATAAAAATGAATACACAAGTAAATCTACAAGAAGTTGAAAGTGCACGTCAAACATGGCTTGAAGCACGTCGTTTGGGTATTGGTGGCTCTGATGTGGCAGCAATCTTAGGTCTAAGCAAATACCGCTCTCCATATCAATTATGGCTGGATAAAACAGGTCGTACCGAAGTTGAAGATTCTCAAAGCGAAGCGTCTTACTGGGGCAATACCCTTGAAGATATCGTGGCAAAAGAATATGCCAAGCGCAATGGCGTGAAGATCCAGCGTGTGAATGCAACTCTGGTACATCCTGAATATGACTGGATGCGCGCCAATATTGACCGCGCCATTATCAATCCTGATATCTCAGGTAATGTCCGTATCAAAGATGGAAAGCTGACTACAGACCGCATCCTGGAATGTAAGACTGCTAACCAGTACCTGGCGAAATTGTGGGGTGATGAGCAGTCAGAACAGGTGCCAGATTACTACCTGACACAAGTGCAGTGGTACATGGGTATTACGGGCGCTTCGATGTGTGGTCTAGGTGTGCTGATCGGTGGCCAGAAATTCCGTAGCTATCAGGTGGCATTTGATCCAGAGCTGTTTGAAATGCTGACAGAAGAGTGCTCCAAGTTCTGGCTTGAGCATGTGCAAAACGATGTGCCTCCTGCTCCAACCACGTTTGATGATGTGCTGCATCGTTGGTCTACACACAATCCCGACCAGGCTGTTCAGGCAGATAACGAACTTGCCAATCTGGTTGCTGAATACAAGGACTTAAATAAGACCATCAAAGAAGCTGGCGCTGAACTGGATGATTTGAAGCTGCAAATCTGCACCCGTATGGAAGATGCAGAAATGATCATAGCTGAGGATAAACGCCTTGCAACATTCAAATATCAGGAACGTAACACGCTGGATAGCAAGGCTCTGAAAGCAGCCCATCCTGACATCTACGAGCAATTTGTTAAGACTTCAAGCACCCGTGTGCTGCGCATTAATTAAGATTTATAGGTAAAAGAATATGAACTCAATTGTTAAAACAAACCCGAACACCGCTGTTAATTTCTTAACTCCTAACAATCTGCAGGAAGCAATGCAAATTGCTGAAATTCTTGCCGGTTCTGACATCGTGCCTAAAGACTACCAACGTAAGCCAGGCAACATTCTTGTTGCCATGCAATGGGGTGCTGAGATTGGTTTGCAACCACTTCAAGCAATGCAAAACATTGCGGTGATTAATGGCCGCCCTTCTATTTGGGGTGACGCAATGCTCGCCCTTGTGCGTGGATCTGGCTTGCTTGACTTTATTCGTGAAGAACTTTCCGAAGACGGTCAAAAGGCTATCTGTACTGTGAAGCGTAAAGGTGAAGAACCTGCTGTATCCGAATTCAGCATGGAAGATGCGAAACGTGCTGGTCTATCCGGCAAGCAAGGCCCATGGACACAGTATCCAAAACGCATGATGAAGTTGCGTGCTCGTTCTTATGCCCTTCGCGATGTATTCCCAGATGTGTTGAAAGGTATGGCGATTGCTGAGGAAGAGCAGGATAAAGAAATCGATATAACACCAGCTGGCGCACCTGGAACAGAAACCAAGCCGAATACAGGCGCATCTGCTCTGAAAAGCCGCCTGAAAAAGAAAAATGATGCTGTTGATTCTTCAGCTAAAGAGCTGGATCTGAGTGTGTATTACATCAACATCAAGGATGCACGCACATTAAACCAGCTTGAAAAAGTGGGTGAAGAAATTGCAGCACTAAACCTTGGCGAACCAGCCAAGTCTGAAATTGGCGAAGTATTTAAAGAGAAACGCCGTCAATTGAAAGAGCAAGTGAAATTACTTGTTCAGTCGATTGTCAACCAGATCAATGATGCTTCGGACATGAATGCTCTCAACCAGATTATGGAAAACGAATTTGAGCCAGCATCAGGCGAGATGACTGACGAGCAGATCGCACAAATTAATTCTGCTTATGAAGCCCAAGAAGCAGCACTTACACCATAAGGATTGTGATTGCACCCCTCTTCGGGGTGCATCTGGAGTATATAAGCATGATTTTCAAAATTAAAAAGAAACATGAAGTCGGTTTCAAGCTTTGGCTAGAAAAGCTGGGTTATACGAAGAAAGAACTGACAGATGGTAGCTCTACATTTTCCGGAAAAGGTACACGTAAAGCACTGAGCTATGTGTTTTTAAAGAATGATTTAACAGGTAATGCTGCATGCCAGATGTTATTCGATGAATATGAAATGCACCTGCACTGCCCGAATGTTTCGAATGAAACCAGCGAAAACTTAGCAAAGATTGTGGCTAATCAGATTATGAAGGTGGCGTGATGGATGTTCAGAAAGAGAGAGAAGCGTTTGAAGATTGGGTTAAATCAAAAGGAAGAGTTGTAGAGCGTTTTTCTGATGGCTCATATAAGTCAATGACTTTGGATAAAGAATGGTCAGCATGGCAAGCCGCCAAAGCCCAAGCGGTGCCGGACCTAGGTGAGCTGCAAGAAAGGATTGCAGGACATCAGTATTACCATGATGAACATGGCCACATGATTGTGGATATGGATGATGTGGTTAAAGAGATCAGCGGATTTGATAGTTGGAAGGCCCAAGCGGTGCCGGAAGGATTTGTTTTGGTGCCGAAAGAAAATATTTCTTGTTTTTGGCAAGACAATGATGAGCCTGAGAACTTCTGCAATTCAAGCAATGATTGGGATTGCTTAGGTGATGGGATCGAAAAAGATCAAATCATGATTGTGAATAAACACACTCAAGCACATATCTCTACCGAGAAGTTCTTCGGTGTGTGGAAATTGATTGAAACCTCATACGGCACTCGATGGAAATTTGAGTTATTCAAATCGGAGTTTGAGGCTAAGCAAGCCATGATCGAAGCGCAGGAGCCAGCCAATGACTGAAATTCAACTAACCAAACTTCAATTGGCGAACTATGTTTGTGATGAGCTGCATAAAGAAATGCCATTTGATCTGATTTTTAATCAGGATGAATTCGTGCCTTTTATGGAAATCATTGACGCTTCAAATCTCAATATTGGATTTCCAGTTAAGAACATCGGTGACAAGATTCATGTTGGTGTAACTAAAGGAAATTCAAACGGTATATATCAGGCATTGAGCAGCTACATCGCTCAGCATCAGAAGCCGGAAAACTGCATCGATCAATTTATTGCTAGTGGTGAATTTGATAAGGCTTTTAAGGATGTGTTTGGTTTACCGGAATCAGTACAACAAAGTTTAAAAGAGGTAACTTAATGGCTCGATACACCATCACCGTTGAAGCCGAAAGACCGCCTCAAATTATGCTGGGTCAGACTATCGGTGGTGCAACGGTGAAGGAGCTTAAAGAGGTTGAAGTCGAACTGGTTTCAGCTTCTTATCTGGCTCAAAAATACAATCTGTCAGTGACCACGATTCGAGAAAAATTAGTTTCGATCAATCAAGGCACACAAGGCAAGGCGCTATACAATCCAAAGTTGGCCCACGACCTGCTGACAACCAAAGTTAAAGTAGGCAGACCGAGAGCTAATTAGCTCTCACTGTCGTTAAACATTTCCACTAAATCCTGAGCATCTGGATTGTAATAAGTATTCACCAGCATTGAGATAGTTTTGTGGCCAGTAATTTTGGCTAGCACTTCAACCGGTAATTTTCTCACCTTCACCATTCTTGTGATGGCTTCATGTCGTGAATCATGGAAGTTGATATGTGTAAGCCCTGCTCTTTTCTTTGCTCTCATCCATGTAGCACAACATATCTGTTTATCAATAGGTAAAAGTTTATCTGTTCCTTTAGGTAATAAAGAAAGCAGTCTTTTGGCTTCACCAGATAAAGGCACGTTTCTGGATTCACCATTTTTTGTCATCGGTAAATGCACAAAGCCTTCTTTAATATCCTTCCTACGCATTGCCAGTATTTCACCCTGACGCATAGCAGTTTCCAGAGCAAATCGAAATGCCCATGCTACATAGTGGCGTGACGTTTCTGGTGTTGTGGATCCATCCCAGCTTAACGCCTTTATCAATAATTCTTGATCTTCTTCTGTAATACGCTGACTTCTGGATTTTTCCTTGCTCGGCATGGTGACCGCATGCCAGACGTTAGAATCAATCAAAAACAGTTCTTTCATGGCATAGGTAAACACGGCTGAATAAATGGCGTGTTCATTCCTGAGTGTTGCTATCTTCACTTCTTTTTTACGGTTATTTCGCCATTCTGCAATGTCAGCAGGCTTGAAATCATAAATAGACTTGTCAGCTAAATTTGGTGCAATCCGGTCAAGGTTTTTAATTTTAAAATTGATAGTCCGTGCAGATCGCATGTGACGACCATGCTCTTGATAGTATCTAGCACAAAGTTCCCTAAATGGATAATTCGGCTTTTCGCCTTGTTCTATTGCCTTTTTACCAGATCGAAGTTCAAGCAATTTATTATAGGCCCACTGTTCACATTCCTTCGCTGTGTCTCGGGTGGCTGAATATCTTTGCTTGTCGAAAGTGACAATGATGCGCCAGCTGGACCCTCGCTGGATGGGTTTGGGTATTTTCATTTTATTGGTGCAGATTTGGTGCAGATTACTTTGCATTTTATCGGTAAAGTAAAAAAATGAAAGGATATAGAAGGGATTTTGTGCAGTTTTGGGTATGGTTTAGTGACGGGATAGGATTAATAGACTGTTTTAAATTATTGTTTTTATTAAAATTAAATCTTTTTATAATTTATTTTTTGTCTTTTTATCAGAAAATATCATCTAAAATCATTGTATACTACCTACTTTCTTTGTAGCCAAGATCATCATCCCGCGTTGATCAAGCCTGTAGTGAATTTCGATGAGCACCTTAATTCTTGTTACCTCCGCACCGACTTCTATTTATGCCTGGCATGCGCTTGGACTCGCCCAAGCTTTACAACATAAACAGGAAGCTTTCCGTGTATTTTTCTATCAAGATGGCGTGTCGGTCGCAAATGCATTGCAATGGGTGCCCGACGACCAGCGTCATCTCACACGTTCCTGGCAGGATCTGAATATCCGCTTACCTGTTTGTGTCAGTGCAGCCTTAGCGCGTGGGATTACAGATCAGGAAAATGCTCAACGTCACAATATTCAGCAACATAATCTTGCTGATGGTTTTGAATTGGTCGGTCTAGGCGAGCTTGCTGATGCTGTTCACTCCTCACAACGTCTAATTCAATTCTAGATGCTTCATTTTTCAGGATGTGTTGCTTTTAAAAGGAATCTTGTGTGAAATCTGTACTTGTTATATTAACCCAAGCCAACCTAAACAGCTTGCAGGTGCATGAAAGCCTATCTGCTACGATGGTACTGGCGACCTTCGGCGCTGAAGTTAAAGTATTACTCCAAGGCGCGGCCTTGAGTCTTTTACGTTCTGAGCTCCAGTTTGACCAGCTTAAACATGCCTTTAAACTGGCTTCAAATCTGGTGGATAGTTTCGAATTTTATGACCTGACCCCAATTCTGGTTGAGCAGAAAAATCAGGACTCTCCTTTTGTAAAGCAAAGCGAACAGGAGATTGAGTTGATTGAACTCAATTCAGAATTCGTTCAAAAATTTGATCACGTATTGTATTGGTAAGTTGGTAAGGATGAAGGATAAATAAATGTCAGATCAAACCCTTTACCTGATCCAGTCAGATTATGCAGCGACGGCGTCAGTCCTTGATCAGTTAGCACAGCTCCATGCTTCAGATGATCAGGTGGTCCTGATGGGAGAATCTGTGCTGTATCTGGACCATGCTTTCGTACAGCAACTGCCGCAAGTTTATATCCTAAGAAATGATGCAGAAACTCTGATCTCACCTTTATCGGAAAATGTTGCTTTACTCGACTACTCCGAATTTGCAGATCTATGTCTGAAATTTAGTCGCTGCATCTCAATGAAATAATCCATGAGTCAAATATGAATCTAGAACTGGACCAAGATGGTCATTTAGTCGATTACACCATCTGGAATGAAGACGTTGCCCAAGTACTGGCAGATACACTGGAACTTCAACTTACTCCTTGGCATTTTGAAGTGCTACAGGCAGTCCGTCAATTTTATCAGCAGTTTGGGCATTCTCCTGCAACCCGTCCGTTGATTAAGTTTTTGATGAAGACAGTCAACCCGGAAATTAACAATGCCTTATTACAGGAAAAGTTTAATACAGGTCTGGTGGCACGCCATTTAAGCCGACTGGCTGGTATCCCGAAACCGGCGAACTGCTTATAAGTTTTAATCTAAAATATGAATGAAGAAAAAGCCCGTTTTAACGGGCTTTTTCTTATTAAGCTTATCTATGATCTGTATTCACGGCTAAATAAAACTTTTAACTAAGGAAGGTTAAAAACCATTCTGATCTAAAGCATTTAAAGCTTGATCAAGCTGTGAAGAGATTTCAGGCAAAACTTTCTGTAAAAATTCTATTTGAGCTCTCGCTTCTTCCGGAGCAACGACCTGAGCATTTACCAGATTCTGCTGCTGTACCAGCAAACGATCCAGCTGGCGTTCATCTGGCTTCTCGCCTTGACTTAAACCATTCATCATTTGGGTAAAATCCAGATAAAGCTGCTCTCTCTGTTGTAATAAGACCTGCTGTTCAGAATCCACTTCCGGGTGTCCAGCCGTTCTTGCCGGTACAGGTGGTTTAGAAATTAAACTGGAAGTAATCAGTGACTTTGCTGGAAAAGTCATCTGATCATCAGGTTTCAGTATATTGAACTCTGCCTTATAGATATCCTTATGAACCTGATAAGCAATCCCAACCAGAATACCGGTTAATAACATTCCCGCCAGCAGATATAAAGTAAGTGTTTTGTTCCTCATATATGCCACCTACAATGCTTAGAGCAACGTTCATAACACATTGCTCTTTTTAAGCCATTATTTGCTACGGCGTAGACCAGTCTGCTGGAGCATAACCGATCCGGACACGCTGTGGATGATTGCCTACAGGTACACTGGTCACTTTATTGCCTGTCGCGAAATCAATTACGGTCACCACATCCGTTTCACTTTCTGAAATGATACAGCTACGGCCATCCGGACTTCGGGTAGCCCAGTATGGTTTACCTGCAGGAATCAATTTTCCGGCAGTCAGACTCTGACGATCAACAATAGTGGCGTAATTATCCATCGTGCCCGCAACACAGAGCTTCTCACCGTCTGCACTGATCGACAGGCCATGATGGCGGGAATCATTCACCCATTTAGTCCGGTCTTTAGGAATGCTATCGCTACCTGGCAACTGCCCAATACGGGTCACTTTATTCTGGTTTAAGTCATACTCAATCAAACCATTAAAAAATGATACCTGAGCATAGAGTTTACTTTCATCCTTGCTAAAGACCATCGGCCGCACTGAATTAGATAAATCTTTTCGACCAAACGCATCCAATGCCGGTCTAAAGTCAATTTTCTTAAGCACCTGATGGGTATTGGCATCTGCAATGGTGATATAGCGTTTACCCTTGGTGAAATCCTGCCACTGCGCATCAAGAGAGGTTTCTACATTACCAATGGCCGAGTTCAGAATTTTTCTGCCATTATCAAAGTAGATATTTTCATGCGGTTTATCACCCGTCGCAAATCGACCAAGTTCCTTACCAGTATGAATATCCAGTACATGCACCACATTTCCGGAAGATGCGGAAACCGCGACACGCTGGCCATCTGGTGAAACTGCCATATGATCCGCGCGGAAGCCTTCAACTGGAGTACGCCAGTTAATTTTGCCTGTCTTGATGTTGATAGAGACCACATCGGCAAAACTTGGACGGGATGCGACCACAGACTGTCCATCTGGCGTGGAGTACATATCGTCGACCAGCTGATCATTACCTTCACCCGCAGTAGCTTGAATATAGGTATAGGCAATCAGTTTAATGGGATTGAGGTGAATCTCTTTCAGACGCTCCTTACGATCAGGAATCATGTTGATCACACCAACCTTGCCAAAGTCACCTGAAGATCGAATCACTGTAACTGTTCCATCCCAGTTATTACCCACAAAGAAAACTTGCTGGGAATTGGGCGGTTGAGGCAAGGTAGACGAATCTGCCTGTGCAGTTGAAAAGACTGAGAGCATGGCCATCGCGGACAAGCTCATACAGAACCGTGATAATCGTTTTTTCTGGATTTCCAAGCGGTATTCTCCATATTTTCTATTTTATTGTTTTTATCTTTGTTCAATCCACAGTCAGGCCGTGGATCTCAATCATCCACTATACAATGAAGAAAAAACCATGCTGAATTTTCCGACAGAATAGAAAGATAAGAATCCAGAAAAGTTGAAGCGTCCATTGATATGAACGCTTCTCAGTAAGATAGTTTTATTGAAAAATGCTTAGAACTTTAGACATCCAATACATCAACGAATTGAGCATCTAGAACCTTAGCTAGGTCCGCAGGTTTTAAACCAATATCCAGACCGCGTTTACCCCCACTGACATAGATTTTATTCAGCTGTTCTGCAGATGCATCAATGACAGTTTTCAGGCGTTTTTTCTGCCCAACCGGACTAATCCCACCGACAAGATAACCGGTTAGACGTTCTGCCTGTTTGGGATCAGCCATTTGTAGCTTTTTACAACCAAAGGCTGATGCTACTTTTTTCAGGTTTAACTGATGGTTGACTGGAAGAACTGCTACAAAATACTGCTTCTCATCCGTGACCAATAAGGTTTTAAATACTTCTTCTACTGCCAGCCCTAACTTTTCTGCTGCTTCCAAACCAAAGCTTTTGGCATTGGCATCATGTTCATATTCGTGAATGCTATATTCAATTTTTTGAGATTTTAATAATTTGCATGCAGGTGTCATAACAGCTTCGATAGTATTTTGACGGAATCTTCATTATAGCTTATCAATTCTGCTTGAGTTTTATTCTGTGATTCTCAATAGTCTATACAATCAATATATGTTCAAAATACAATCAGATACCATTAGCTTTTAATCCAGAATATCTATTCATATTGTACTTTAACTGAACTTAGCTACCCCATTTATCATTGTAATTCCGCATACCATCTTGTTCTTAAGCTTAAAAATTCATCATTTAAAAACTTAGGCAATATTCAGATGAATAACAACGCCTATACATGAAGTGCCATTTTGCCAATGTTATTGAGCGAACATAAAGAATTACAAATAAAGGTAAGCTTTAGAAAATTGAGCACATTCGTCAATATTAGATGAGGCCAGTAAAAGATTAATGAAGAATCATAAGTTTTTAATTTTACTTTTACGGCCAGTATCATTTATCCAATGTTCAGTAGCAATGAGCCTATCTCTTTTTGCAGAAAAATAATGTGTGACTTGCTTTACTAGCGACATAAAACCCATTTAATACTAAACTTCACTTCATTCCATTTATCAAATAACTTTTTGATTTTTATTCCAAGTTTGATATTTTAGTTTACAGAATAATGAATAGAATAAACATTTGATTCATTCAAAAATCTAATGAAAATCCGGTCTTTTACCGATCACCACAATTTTTGATATGAGCAGAGACTTCGAGTAATAATTTTTATTTTTGACCAGCCATTGCCGAATAAACACTCAATTTAAAAGAATTATGAATAAACATTGAGGTCTAACTTACACAGCATAAATGTAACAATTCAGCCAATTCATCTAAAATATAAAAATGATGTAAAAGACGAAGATTTGGTAGTTTTGAACATTGCTAAATGCTTGCAAAGTTTTCATTATATGGCCACTGCGTGGTACATGCTTTTCTATGTCAATTCAAAGAAATTATAAAAATAATGTAGGAATTCATGCCATAATAGGCGAAGTTTGTAGACATCTTGCAAACCTATCCTGAAACTTTTTAACTGGAGCACCATAGATGACTTCGACCATTTTGGTTATTCATGGACCGAATTTAAATTTGCTAGGAAAGCGCGAACCCGAAGTTTATGGTTATTTAACTCTAGAAGATATTAATCAGCAGCTCACTGCTCAGGCTGAAAAAGCTACTTTACAACTTGACACTTTCCAGAGCAACTGGGAAGGCGCAATTGTTGACCGAATTCATCAAGCCCAACAAGACGGCGTGCAATATATCATTATTAATCCTGCTGCCCTGACACATACCTCAGTTGCAGTTCGTGATGCACTTCTTGGCGTGGCAATCCCGTTTATTGAAGTCCACCTGTCTAACGTCCATGCACGTGAGGCATTCCGACATCATTCATATCTATCCGATAAAGCTATTGGCGTGATCTGTGGTCTAGGTGCAAAAGGCTATGCTGCCGCACTCGACTATGTCATTGAAAAAATACAATCTTCTAAACAATCTTAATTAGGAATACTGTCTCATGGATATCCGTAAAATCAAGAAGCTCATCGATTTGATGATTGAATCTGACTTACAGGCGATTGAAGTTAAGGAAGGTGATCAGTCGATTGCTCTGACTCGTCGTAATCCAGTAGTTGCAGCAGCTGTTCCTGCAATGCCTGCACCTGCAGCTGACGTCCCTGCAGCTAAATCTCCTCGTGGTGCAGTTGAAAAATCTCCAATGGTTGGCGTGTTCTATGCGGCTCCAAGCCCAGGCGAAGCACCTTTTGTAAAAATTGGCCAAACTGTTTCTGCTGGCGAAACACTGGGTATCATTGAAGCAATGAAAATCATGAACCCGATTGAAGCAACTCAAAGCGGCGTGATTGAAGAAATTCTGGTGAAAAATGGTGAAGTGATTCAGTTTGGTCAGCCACTTTTCCGTTACCGCGCCTAATCACTTCGGGGATTCATAATGTTGCAAAAAGTTTTAATTGCAAACCGAGGTGAGATCGCCTTGCGCATCGCCCGAGCTTGCAAAACTTTAGGAATTAAAACAGTCGGTGTCTATTCAGACGCTGACAAAGACCTGATGCACTTACGCTTCTGTGACGAAGCCGTGTGTATTGGTCCTGGCGCAAGTAGCGACAGTTACCTGAATATTCCAGCCCTGATTACAGCTGCTGAAATCACCAGCGCAGATGCCATCCACCCTGGTTATGGCTTCCTGTCTGAAAATGCTGAATTTGCTGAAATCGTAGAAAGCTCTGGTTTTATCTTCATTGGTCCACGTCCAGAACATATTCGCCTGATGGGGAACAAGGTTTCTGCGATTATTGCCATGAAAAAAGCGGGTGTACCAACTGTACCTGGCTGTGATCATGCGGTGACGATTCACAATGCGCTTGCTGAAGCCAAAGAAATTGGTTTCCCGCTCATCGTGAAAGCGGCTTCCGGTGGTGGTGGTCGTGGTATGCGTATCGTAGAACGTGTGGATACCCTGCTTGAATCAGTACAAGCTGCGCAGCGTGATGCTGAAATGTGGTTTGGCGATGACACGGTTTATATGGAACGTTTCCTGCAAAAACCGCGTCACGTCGAAGTACAGGTTCTAGGCGACGGTAATGGTCATGCGATCCACCTGTATGACCGTGACTGTTCTTTACAGCGTCGTCACCAGAAAGTACTTGAAGAAGCGCCAGCGCCTAACCTGCCAGAACAGGCTCGTACTGACATTCTTGAGGCCTGTGTCAATGCTTGTAAATTGATGCAATATCGTGGTGCCGGTACATTTGAGTTCCTGTTTGAAGAAGGCGAATTCTTCTTTATCGAAATGAACACCCGTGTTCAGGTAGAACACCCTGTGACTGAAATGGTCACCGGTATCGACATCATTGAACAGCAGTTGCGTATTGCGGCTGGCTTAGGTCTGGATATCCAGCAAGAAGATGTACGTGTTCAAGGTCATGCGATCGAATGCCGTATCAATGCAGAAGATCCATCGAACTTTATGCCATCTCCAGGCAAAATCGAGACTTTCTATGCGCCAGGTGGTGCAGGTATCCGTTTAGACTCTCATATCTATCCAGGTTACAGCATCCCACCGTATTATGATTCAATGATTGCCAAGCTAATTGCCCATGGTAAAGACCGTGAAACTGCAATTGCACGTATGAAACAGGCCTTGGATGAAATGATTCTGACAGGTGTGAAAACCAATATCCCATTACACAAAGATCTGATTCTTCAGGATGAAAATTTCTGTGAACAGGCGATGGATATTCACTATCTGGAAAAACATTTGTTGAAGCAGCTTGAAGGTGCTGAAGACAAAGAAAAAGCTTGATCCAGTAATTGATCTAATAAAAAAACCGCTGAATTCAGCGGTTTTTTATATCTAGCCTTCAATCAAGGCAAAATGCGTCGAAGCACAGCAAAACATTGTTCTGCTTTTTCATTGGCACAGAAATTAATGGTATTTGAGTTCTGCCACTTCACAAAATACTGCGAAATCTCGCCTGACTGATCCACCTGATTACCGGAACAGTCTTTTTCATTATTGTCGTATTTAACCTGCATAATCAGCGCTGGAATCTGTGCAGCAGGATCTTGTGAAGGCTGATAGTCATACAGCCCTGTGGTCCATTCTGAACCGCTTTTAATCACTACGTTGTTATTGCCTTTAAAATTATAGTATTCAACACATTTCTTATTATCTGGAATTTCCATTCCCCATAGCCCGACAATTTCAGGACGGGTATTAATGGTAAAGGTATTCGGAACTTCGATAGGTTTCGCAATACTATTTGCAGCTTGATTATTATTTTCTGTTGCCATTAGCCAAGATGAGCTCATGAGCAAGACAAGGCCAAGACAGGTTTTTTTCATATTCACAGGCTTCGTTTCAATCCTAATAATTAATTTTAACTTATCATATTTTTCGGGATCATATTCTGCTCTGCATCAGTTTAAATACCGAAATAAAACAAATTTTTATCATTATAGTTTAAAAACATGGATTTCCTTTTTTAATTTTTTTGTATATATTTCGTATACAAACGTATATTGATAACGTAAGTAAAAACAGATTATTCCAAGAATAAAGTTGTACTTTTGGGTAAAAAGCATTTCCCAAACAAAGTGATATTTCACAAATAAAAATTAGATACAGGACTTAGATTTGCGAATACCTCGAATCACAGACCAGAACTTGAATCCTGAAACATATGCCTACTTGGTCATTCTTTTCATTATTTTAGTGACTTGTTTGATTGGCATTATGACCAGAACACAGGATTACTTAGCCATACTCTGGCCTGCCAATGCTGCCTTACTGGCCATGTTTTTACGCTTCCCCCATTTAAACAATATGGGCGGGTGGCTAGGTGCTTTCTGTGCGTTCATGTTTGCTGATCTGGCGACAGGTAATAATCTTTTACAGAGTCTGTTTCTAACGCTTGCTAACCTGATCAGTACGATTGTATCGCTATTTTTTATCCGATATTTCCAGATCAATTATAAGTACTACAATACTGGCTTCACTTTCGTGCATATGTTCGGCATCTGTGCATTCGCAGGATGCCTGGCCAGTGCAGTGTTTGCCGTTGCGACCTTACCCAATCTTCCTCATTCCTTTATGACCAAGGAAAATTTATGGATTGATTTTGGGCTATGGTGGACAGGCGAAATGGTAAATTACATTATTGTCCTGCCGCTTTTTCTAGCCTTTCCTAGAACCAAAGATCTCAAGTATTTATTTAAAAACCGCAGAAAGAAGCAGAACTCTTTTAGTTATCTGCTGCCAGCAGGTACGGTAATCCTGTGTATTATCCTGAGTAATATTTTTGTCGGTCCAGGTGCCCTGCTTTATCCGTTGGCAGCTTTAATCTGGGCAGCACTGACCTATCGCATCTTCACAATTGCAATTATTAATGCCTTTGTAATCATTTTGATGTATTACAGCCTGACCCAGTTCTATGCCACTACACATGATACGTTGGCAGACTCGACCATTTATATCTCATTAAGGATCGGACTGTTTATGCTGGCATTATCGCCGCTGATCCTGTGTATCATCAGTCAGAACCGTAATGACCTGTTTAAACGGGTATTGTATTTGGCCAATCACGACAGTCTGACACGGACCATGAACCGGCATTTTTTCTTCCAGAAAGGTGAATATTTACTGCAACATTCCAAGAGCGTGCAGTTTTCCCTGATTATGCTGGATATCGACCATTTCAAACGTTTAAATGATCATTTTGGCCATCATGTGGGCGATAAAGTACTGCAACATTTTGCTGAAATCATCCGTTCCAATTTACGTTCTCAGGATCTGTTTGCGCGTATTGGTGGTGAGGAATTTGTGATTTTGCTTTGGGATACCAAACCATCTAAGGCCCAGTTTATTGCCGAGCGTATTCGTGAACTGGTAGCTAAAACGCCAATGTATCAACCTGATGGATCACCGTTATCGATTACTGTGAGTCTCGGGATTACGCATCAACATGCCCCGCTTTCTCAGGATTTACAGCAACTGATCAATACCACGGATCAGGCCTTATATCAAGCCAAACACTTGGGACGTAATCAGGTGGTGCTTGCATCCTGAACTGAAACCCTCTACAACCTTATAACAATATCAACGCTAGGGAATGCAGATGAAATTTGAAGAATACTTACAATACGATGGATTAGGACTGGCTGAACTGGTTAAAAATAAACAGGTGCATTCAAGTGAACTTTTATCAGTTGCCTTAGAACGCAGTGCAAATATTAATCCTGAAATCAATGCCATTATTATTCCCATGCATGAGCATGCCTTGCAGCGTACCCAGCAAAAACTGTCTGGCCCCTTTGCTGGAGTTCCATTTCTGGTCAAAGACCTGTTTCAGGAATATGCAGGTTATCCGACGTCTTATGGATGTCAGGGTTTAAAGCGTATCGGGTATATCGCTGAAACCAATGCCGAGATTGTTAATCGTTGGGAACAGGCAGGTATTGTGACCTTTGGCCGTACCAACACCCCTGAATTCGGAATTAAAGGCATTACAGAGCCAGATGCCTGGGGAAGCTGTAAAAACCCGTGGAATTTAAGACATAACAGTGGTGGCTCGTCAGGCGGTTCTGCTTCTGCTGTGGCAGCCGGCATTGTGCCAATTGCCGGTGCAGGTGATGGTGGTGGCTCAATTCGTATTCCGGCTTCCTACTGTGGTCTGTTTGGTTTAAAACCAAGCCGTGGACGTACGCCGTGGGGACCGCAAATGAGTGAGGCAATGCACGGTGCTGCCATTCAACATGTACTCACCAAAACTGTTCGGGATAGTGCGGCAATGCTGGATGCCACCCATGGTGAAGATCGCAGTTCACTGTTTACGATTCAACGTCCGCATACACATTATCTGGAAGTGATTCAGCAACCACCAAAAAAATTAAAAATCGCATTTAATACGCGTTCCAGCATTGATACGCCTGTTTCTCAAGATGCTATTAAAGCGGTAGAACAAACTGCCCGTTTACTGGAATCTTTAGGTCATGAAGTCGTTGAGGATCAACCGCAGATTGATGGCATGCAACTGGCTAAAGATTTTATTACGACGTGGTTTAGCCAGTTTTCTTATATGCTGGACGAAATCCAGAAAGGCTATCCATCCAGATCAGGCGATTTTGAACTGGATTCTCTGGCGCTAGCTGCTTTTGGTGCCAAAACGACGGCAATTGAATATATCCAAAATCTGACCAACTGGGGACAATATGTGACCCAGATGAATCATTTCTTTGATGATTATGATCTCTACCTGACACCAGCCACGGCCACTGTTGCACCCAAAAATGGCGAAGTCAAGACACCAAACTGGCAGAAGCCGATTCTTAAAGCTTTATTAAAAATGAATAAGGCACATTTATTGGCACAAGGTAAGCTGGTCGACCAGATTGTGAAAGAAAACCTAAAATGGGTGCCATTCACTCAGTTAGCCAATATTACCGGCCTTCCAGCAATGTCCGTACCGCTTTACTGGAATGAAGATAACTTACCTTTGGGTTCACAATTTATTGCACCATTTGCCCGTGAAGATTTACTGTTGCAACTGGCCGCTCAATTAGAACAGGCTCAGCCCTGGTTTAATCAATATTCCAAAATCCGCGTTTAATTGTTCGATGGTATTTTAAATCTGCTTTTGTAATTCGACCTTGTTGGGTAAGCCAAATACCAGCAACAGGCCCAGCAAGGTCGACAGCGCAGCAGCAATAAAGATTGATGTTCCACCGACCTGATCCCAATAACGACCGGCTAGAATGCTGCCACTCGCCACGCCTAAGCCCCACATGGTGCTATACAGTGCCTGTCCACGGCCTTGCTGTCCAGCCGAGAAGTTCTGAAAAATAACCCGCATGGCAATCATATGGAATAAACCAAAACTCAGGGCATGAATGGTCTGGGCAAAAAACTGTGCCAGAAATGACGATGGAAATATGCCGACAGTCAACCATCTTAAACCAGTCATTAACAGGCATAGCATTGCCAGATGACGCCATGACCAGCGTGTCAGAAAGAATGTAGCGTAGGCAAACATAATGATTTCAGCAATGACTCCAACCGACCAAAGCAATCCGATCTGACTGGTACTGAATCCATTCTGGCTGAGATAGTTACTATAAAAACTATAAAACGGCGCATGTGAAAACAGCATGATCAGTTCAATCAGGAAAAAACTGTATACTACCGGACGCTTGAAAATCGGCCATAAAGCTTCGAGTTTTTTCTGAGCTGTTGGTGCTGCTGTTGGTTCCTTGATAGTGAACGACCAGAGAAAAGCCAGAAATGAGATACAGAGCAGTAATACTGGTAGCATACTGATGCTGATAATTTCAAAAATTGCGCCTAAACCAAATACGCCAATAATAAATCCAATAGATCCCCACTTACGGACTTTACCATAGAGCTCTGCCCTTTTTTCACCTAACCAGAATAAAGTCACACCTTCAAACTGAGCCAAAATTGCATTTTGAAAGAAACTGAAAATCAGCATGAGCAAAGCGACTGACTGGAAGCTATTTGGAATGATAAATATCATGAACCAGATACAAGCTTCCATCCAGGTAGCTATACGCACCAGCAACATGCGTTTCCCGGATTTGTCTGCAATCCACCCCCAAATAAATGGCGCAAAAAATCGGGTGACAATCGCAATCGAAGATAAAATCCCAATTTCCTGATAATTAAAGCCTTGATCTTCCAGATACAGACTCCAGAAAGGCATGAATGCGCCCACAATCGCATAATAAAAAAAGTAGAAAAAACTGAGTCTGTAATGAATAGCTAGAGATTGCATCAAACTAGATACTCTTTCATTTCTGATAACTTAAAATAAATATAAGTTGCGTTTAGTTGCATTGAATGGGTCTCGGTTGAGTCTAGTTAATCTGTAAGCTAATCATCTATAGATTCTTCAAAGCTCTTTAACTAATTTTAGAAAAGTTAGATTTTAACTTAATACATTAGCTAAATTCTTAATTTATTCTTTTAGTTCAATCATGAGCTTATCAATCGTAATCATTTGATGGTTCTAAGAATTAAAATGACTGAGGTTATGATACTTAGACAGCTCAGCACTGCAAAAATCTAAGTTTTACTTGGACTTTATCTGAAATAGATATTACTGATAAGAAAACCCCTTTTCGAAACCTAGAATAAGAAAGATTCTCATTCTTAAATTTAAATTTTCAATAAAAATGTATCAATACTGTAGTATTTACGTTAATTTTTAATTAATTTTTATGTTAATTTGATCACTCTTTAATATAGAAGAATCTACTATTCATGAAAACTTATATACTTTATGCATTATTTGGCATTTTTATTTGTATGCTTGTGGCTTTTTTAGCAGTAGCACTAATTTCACACGATATATTTTTCTTAGTAGTTGTAGGTTTACTCGCCATATCAGCATTCCTAGTGTATTTAGAAATCATAGATAAAAAGTACGATCCCTTTAATTTTAAGTAAAAGCTAAGCAATCTATTAAGATTCAAACTCCATTATATAATGGAGTTTTTTTATTTAATTTTTTCAAACGATCCCGGCATTCTCTATTACCGTCGTCACTCTCAGTCGCACCATGTAGGCAGAATAAGCAGAAGAGTAATCGGAGCATACTTTTTTCCAGTCAAAAAATAACCCGCTCAACCTGGGAAAGTTAAGCGGGTAGGCTTTAACACGTCGTTATAGTTTTTAGCTAGTTCATCATTATTCATGGAGCACCTTTAAAGTAGCACTTATATGATGCAGCAATAGTATAAGAAGCATTACTGAATCGTGGGTGCTGGTTGGCCTTGGGTTGAATTTGGTGATTTGTTAGACAGGAATTACACTACTTAATTATTTTTGTGTTCTAGTCGCTGTATAAAGTTTATCAAGCAACAAAAAAGCTCTTATTTCTATGGGCTTTAAAAACTCGCAAAGAAATCGAATAAATATTTAATGAATGTGAACCTGTCATTAATATCGGGTACGTCAAATACCCATAAAGTTTTAGTTTGTGATCTATATTTAAATCTTACTGCCGACACTTTAGTTGTCATTGACGCATCTTCACCGAGATGTTCAGGAATTAATTTAAGATTTTCTGATAGAAATCGTGATTTATTTATTAGATCTCTTGCGAAAGTCGTTATTGCAAGTTCATCCGGTTTACCAGTGCAGCGATTAAGTTAATGCGTAAACCGAATCTTTTCCGTCTATTTCGATAGCGTTCACTTAGTATTCTAAATCTTTTCAATTGACTGTTAATGTGTTCG